>JAICSB010000137.1 GCA_025937115.1 Pseudonocardiaceae bacterium
CCTGGCACCAGGTCCCGGTGAGTCAGCCCGCGTCGAGTCCCGAGGTCAGCTTGATCGACAGCATCTCCTGCTCATCCGTCAGACACTGCATGATCATCGGCGAATCGGTATCCCTGCAGGCCGACGGCACCGCGTCGACCAGGCCGTTCGCCGAGGTGCGCACCTCCGCCGGCTGGTCGCTGACTAGTATCTCGATGCCGGGCGGGGCTGCGGGCTTCTATAACCATGTGTCGTGCACGTCGGCGACCAGCTGCATGGCGGCCGGCGGGGTCGGCCCGCTCGCCAGCAGCTGGACGCAGGGGCACGCGGCGTGGGCATCGTGGAACGGCTCCGCGTGGAGCGTCCACGCCATCAACCCGCCTCCCGGCCAAGGCGCCTCCCTATGGGGTGAGGGGTGCCTCTCGCCGACCTCCTGCGTCGCGGTCGGCACCCAGGGCAAGTTCGGCACGACGACCGGCGTCGCGCTGACCGGCTTCTGGAACGGCAGCTCTTGGCGGACGATCACCACCAGGTGACGCCGGCAGGCCAGCGGTAAGCACGGGGCGGCTCCTTGGCAAAGGAGCCGCCCCGTCTCGTTCAGGCACGGCATCATGGGCGATCTACACATGTACGACGCGGTCGGCGGCGGTCTGGAGGTCGAGGACCTTGGCCCGGTGGGCGCCCACGCTTCGCAGAATGTCTTCATCGCCTCCAGGACGGCTGCCTCGCGGCTGTCGGGCGGGGCCTGCAGGACAATCCGGGCATATGCCACGACGTTGGTGATGGCCTTGTCGGCGATGATCACGGTGTGCTGGCGGGCGGCGCGCAGCTGGCCGACAGCATGGCGTCCCGCTCGGAAACTCGGTTTCGCAATCTGAGCTGGGGTTTTTGCTGCGGGATCAGGGGCCTGGCTGGGAGTATCTCGGGGGTGCTGTTGTCGCTTGCCTACCGCTTGGTTATGTTCTTGTTCGGCCTGCTGGCAGCTGGTCCGATCTGACTTGCCTGCTCGCCCGCCACCCGGCCACCCCAGGCCGCCCGTAGCCGCCAGGCCAGCCGGCCCCGCAGCGCGCGGCGCTGGGGCTGGCCCGGTATCGGTCAGCACCTCACCGGCCGTCGGACACGCCGTGCGACACACATCTAATGCGCGCTCTGAGGTAGAGCCAGCTATACCGCACGGGTAGCGCAGCCTCATCCGGTTGTGGTAGCTCATGTGCCATCGTGCTCCGAGCGGCCCTTCTCTACCGTCGTCCCATGCGATTTCGACCGATCACGACAACTGGTGCCGCCGAACCAGCACCAGATTCCGACCGCAAAACTGTTCGACTGCATTCGAGGTCTGCGATCGGGTTGCTGCTGGCGGCCGGCGCAGCTTTGGTGGCAGCATTCGAGCCCGCCCCCAGGGTCCTCCTGAGGCCAGCCTTCGGGGCTTACGACAGCGCGAAACTGCAGGACGCGCTCGGGCGTGCTCTCGTCGAGTATTGGCGAAGCGGAACTCCGGCGTTCCCCGCCAGCCTGGCGACGCTGGTCGACTACTGGTTCGAATGGCATGCGATCAAGGTAGTGATCAGCTCGTTGTCGGTCATTGTCTTCGCCCTGCTCGCCACCGCGCTGTGGCCGAGATACCTGCGTACCCAGGCCTGGTACGCGGCGGTTGCCATCGCCGCAACGGTGTCGACGGTTGCCGCCATGGGAGTGCTGGTGCTGAACATCCAGGCGACGGCCGTACCGCTGGTCGCGTTGCTTGGGCTGCTACCCGGTAGTACCGCCGACGGAAACCTTGCACAGGTTTTGAGTCAGATGCGCGAAGGGCTGACGAAATCGGCCAGCCCGCACGCCGGTTCCCCTGCGCTGACGGTACTGCTCGGCGAGGTCGAGCGATACTACTGGGTCATGGTGGCGATGTCCGCCGCGCTGATGGTGGCAACCGTCCTGGCGAGCGTCCTTTTCTGGAAGCGGCGTATCGCCGCCGGCCCGAGCGCCACCCGCGTCAGATTCATGCACAGCACACTCGGTGTCATCACGGCCCTGACCGCATGCCTGCTGCTAGTCGAGACAGTGGGCACTGCACTCGACGCGCTCGAACCCGCCACCTCGCTGCTCGGCGTCATCGGTGCGGGCTGACACCGCTCCTCCGGCTGATGCGTCGTAGGGTCGTGACCGTGGCGACGAGCGTGTGGCGGGCGATGGCGGGCAACCCCGTCCGATTCGTCCTGTCGCGATGGCCGTGGCGCAGCCTGGCCTATGTGGTCAGTAGCGTGGCGGTCATCTCGATCGCCTGGCTCGCCGTTTTGCCGCTGCTGCTGTTTTCGCCGCTGCTGCTGTTTTCGCCGCTGCTGCTGCTCGCCGGCATGCCGATCGGGGCGCTGGAGCGCCGCCGGCTCGGCTTCATGGAGCCGCTGGCGGTCCCCGGCGACCCGCACGCACCCGCGCCCCCGGGCGGCTGGGCGTGGGTGCGGCTGCGGGTGACCGAGGCTGCCACCTGGCGCGAGCTCGGCTATTGCGCGTGCCTGCTGTCGGTGCTGGCGGTCCTCGACCTCGCCGCGGTGTTCGTCCTGTTCATCTGCCTCCTCCTGGTGGCGCTGCCGCTGTTGGTCGGGGTGGGCGCGGACGCCCGTTTCGCGGTGGGCACCTGGACGGCCGAGACCGTCGGGCAGGCGTGCGCCGTCGCCGGTCTGGTCGGGGTGCCCGCGACGGTGGTCACCCTGTACGGAATCAGCGTGCTCGGCGGTGCCCAGGCAGCCTTCGCCAAGTGGCTGCTCGCGCCCACCGGCACCGAGGCAAACCGTCAGGTCGAGGAGCTGGCCCAGTCGCGCAGCCGGCTGGTCAACGCGTTCGAGGCCGAGCGCCGTCGGATCGAGCGAGACCTGCACGATGGCGCGCAGCAACACCTGGTGCTCCTGACGATGAAGCTGGGCCTGGCCGAGCGGCATATGGCCGACGCAGGCGGACGCGCCGGTGAGCTCGTCGGCGAGGCCCACGAGCAGGCCCGGCTGGCACTCACGACCCTCCGGGACCAGATCCGCGGCATCCATCCTCAGATCCTCACCGATTTCGGGCTGGCCGAGGCGGTACGCGAACTCGCCGAACGGTGTCCGATTCCGGTCGAGGTCGACCTCGACCTGCCCGGCCGGCTGCCGCCCGAGATCGAGTCCACCGCCTACTTCGTGGTCTCGGAGGCCCTGACCAACGCGGTGCGACACGCCGCGGCCACTCGTATCCAGGTCAGTGGCAGGCTCGCTGAGCAACGGCTGGCGCTGGCAATCGTCGATGACGGCAGGGGCGGCGCTGAACCGTCACTGGGCACGGGCATGCGGGGGCTGGCCGACCGAGTGGCCGTCGTGGCTGGCACCCTGGAGATCAGCAGCCCACCAGGAGGACCCACCACAGTGCGGATCGACCTGCCGTGTCGCTACGAATAGCGCTCGCCGAAGACGCCACGCTCATGCGGGCCGGACTCGTCAGCCTGCTCGAAGGACTGGGCCACACCGTGGTGGCGGCGGTCGGCGACGGTGACTCGATGATGGCGGCCGCCCGGGAGCACCGACCCGACCTGGTCATCACCGATGTCCGCATGCCGCCCAGTTTCACCGACGAAGGGCTGCGCGCCGCGGTGACGCTACGCGCCAGCGACCCGAGCGCGGCGGTCCTCGTGCTGTCGCAGTACGCGGCCACCGCGTACGCCGCTGAACTGCTCGGCCCGTCCGGACGGGCCGGAGTTGGCTACCTGTTCAAGGACCGCATCGGCGAGGTCGCCGACTTCTCCGACGCGGTGTCGCGGGTCGCGGCCGGCCAGACCGTCATCGACCCCGACGTGGTACGGCAGTTGCTGAACCGCCCACGCACGACCAACCCACTCGACCGGTTGACCACACGGGAACGGGAGGTGCTCGGGCAGATGGCCGAAGGACACAACAACCCGTCCATCGCCCGAACGCTCGGAATCAGCGACGCCGCGGTGGCCAAACACATCGGCAACATCTTCACCAAACTCGACCTCCCCGAGGCCGACGGCCACCGCCGGGTACTCGCCGTCCTGACCTACCTGCGAAGCTGACCGCACCCGCGGGTGGCGATGCGCCACGGCGGCCGGCACTCGCATGTGCTGGCAGGGCGGTCAACGCCTTCTGTCCTCCCAGCCCGCTTCCACTGGTGGCAACGATTCTGCGGTCGCCCAGCGGTCATCACCGACGACATACTGCACACCGTGCTGCGCCCCAGCCGGGTCCAATCGCCGGCGACACCATACCGAGGTAGCGCCAGCACTACCCGAGCGGTAGACCTTTCGGTACCCGACAAACGGGATCCACCGCCATGGTTCCGGCGTACCGCCGTGCGTAGCGTCGCTCGGGGTGCCGGACGACGTGTCCGGCCACGATGGACATACGAGGAGAGCGCATGCGTAGGCGAAGGTGGCTGCTGGCCACGGCGTTCAGTGCGACGCTGACGGTGGGCGGGGTGCTGGCGGCCGGGCAGTCCATGGCCGCCGTGACCACGCCGGTCAGCGGCGCGGCGGACAGGCACGCGGCACCGACGATCGCGTGGAACGACTGCTCGACGGTCGCCGACCCCGGCGAGCGGGCCAGCCTACAGGCGGCTGGTGCGCAGTGCGGCCAGCTGGCGGTACCCCTGGACTACAACCACCCGGACGGCCGGCACATCACCGTGGCCCTGTCCCGGATACGGGCCAGCGACCCCGCCCACCGCCGCGGCGTGCTCATGCTCAACCCGGGTGGGCCGGGCGACGCTGCGCTGGGTCTGCCGGCCGGCCTGAAGGAGGGGGCACCCGACATCGCCGCCCGGTACGACCTGATCGGCATGGACCCCCGGTTCGTCGGCGCCAGCTCGCCGGTGACCTGCCAGTGGCCCACCGACTTCTTCCTGCGCGGGGCCGGACCGGACCGGCAGAGCTTCCAGCAGGGGGTGTCCTTCGAGCAGGGCCTGGCGGCCGGCTGCGCCAGCCACGCCGACGTGCTGCCGTTCGCGTCGACCCGCAACACCGCCCGGGACATGGACCTGGTCCGCGCCGCGCTCGGTGAGCCACGGGTGTCCTACGTGGGCTGGTCGTACGGGTCGTACCTCGGCTCGGTCTACACCCAGATGTTCCCGCAGCGGGTCGACCGGTTCGTGTTCGACAGCTCGGTCAATCCGGACGCGTACGCCACCGGGCTGTGGCCGTCGGTCGGACCGGCCACGGAGGCGGCACTGCGCAACTGGGCCGGCTGGGCCGCGGCCAGAGACGCGACCTACCACCTCGGCGCGACCGTCGGCCAGGTGCTGGCGACCGTGGACGGCATCTACCTGGCCGCCGGACGCGCCCCGCTGCGGGTCGGTTCCTACCAGGTGGACAGCCACGTGCTGCCGGTACTGCTGTTCATCCCGATCCGGATCGACACCGACGACTCCTACGCGGCCATCGCCGGTGATGTGGTGGCGCTGAAGACGGCGGCGGCCGGCACTCCGGTCGACCCCACCGACGAGCTGGCGGCCAACCTCGCGCTCATCCAGCACCCGACGAGCGACACCACCGCCGGGGCCACCAGCGTAATCTTCTGCGCGGACCAGCTGGTCTCGCACGACCCGGAAACCTACTACCGCGACATCCAGGCGCACCGGTCCGACGAGCCGCACTTCGGCGCGCTGACCCGCAACGTCACCCCGTGCACGTTCTGGCCCACCGCTCCCGTCGAGCCGCCGACCCGGATCAGCAACAACGTCCCGGTGCTGATGGTCGGCTCCACCGGCGACCCCCGCTCGCCCTACCAAGGGCAGCTGAACCTGCACCGGGAGCTGACCGGATCCCGCCTGGTCACCCTGGCCGGCGCGTTCGAGCACATCGTGTACGGGGCGGAGGACAACGCCTGCATCACCGACACGGTCGGCGCCTACCTGCTCAACGGCACACTGCCGGCGACCGACGTCACCTGCCACCGTGCCGGGTCCGCCTCGACGGCCCGGCACGGCGCGCCGATGGGCGCGGCGCTGCGGAACTGACCCGGTCCGCCCGGTGTCCGGGGAACGGGGGGAAGATCATCTGTCTGTCAGGGCGGGGCCAGCAGCTTGAGGGCGGGAGTTACGTCACAGGCGAAAAGCTGGCCGCAGGCGGTCAGCGCGAGCCGCCCGTCTGGTCCTGTGCGCAAGAGCGCGGTGCCGACGGCGGTCTCGAGCTGGCGGACCTGGCTGGTAAGGATCGCGGTCCTGACGCCGAGCTGGCGGGCTGCGTGAAGGAGGCTGGGCTGCCTGAGCAATGGGCGGGACACCTGAGCAGTGTGGTCTTACTGGTCACGCGGTGTTAGTGCGCGGGGCGTGGACGGCCGGCGGGCGCATTGCCATCATGGCCAGTCTGGGCGGTCCGGGACAAGTCAAACAGCCGCGCCTTTGCAGTGCCGGGAGCTAATCGGCGGAGCTTTCTTCGGTCACGCGCTACTTCGCGCTGTCGCCGAGTAGTCGAGTAGTAGTGCGCGGCGGGCGTCTTCGAGGCCTTTCTCGTTCTCCTCGGGCCCTGTGATGCCGGTTAGGTCGTTGGCGGTGATGCGCCAGGCGAAGTAGTCGGCCTGCACGGCCCACCGGAAGCGGAGCATGACGGGCAGCCCGTCGGATATCTCCCGTGCGGTGAGCATGCCTGCCGAGGTGTAGGCGTTGGTCATGGCGGCGGCGCGACCTGGCCCGCCCAGGTACATGACGGCGGAGGCCAGGTCGTACAGGAGCGGGCCGTAGTGAGCGGAGCTCCAGTCGATGATGCCGCAGTGCCCGGTGGCGGCATCGTGCCGGAAGGCCTCGGGCGCGGGATCGGCGTGCAGCAGTCCCTGCGGCCACGTCGGCTCCCTGTGCTGCAGCGCGGTCAGCGCCTCGACTGCCGCGCTGACCGCGGGACGGACCCACGGGCGCAGGCTCAGGTGGGATGACGCCGGGTCGACCCAGTGGAAGCGCTGGGCACCCGGCACCGTCTGGTCCCGAAGGACCTGGTGCACGCGTGCCAGGGTGTCCCCGATCAGTCGCTGCTCGTCCTCGTCGGCGCCGGTGAGAGGGCTGCCGGGCACCCAGGTCAGCAGGGCCACCCGGTCGGCAGAGGCGGCGTCCACGGTCACTGAGCCTGACAGGGCGGGCACGGGTGCGCCCGCTCTGACGCCGGCCTGGCCGAGCAGCAGCGCGACCTTGAGCCCGCTCGCGAACGACTCGGCCAGGTGCGGGGCGACGGACTTGGCCACCCAGCGGCGGTCGCCCTGCTCGATGATCCAAGTCTGCGATCCCATGCCGCCGTCATGCCGGGTGACGCGCGTGCCGCCGGCCAGTCCCCAGTCCCGGCGAAGCAGCTCCCTGATGGCCTCGTCGCTGATCATGCGCCGAGCCTGCCATTTTCTGCTATGCCCGGCCAACCGGATTTCCGGTGCCCGCTGGCAGAGTCCCCGCGACCCGCCCGGGCACCGCTGGCGATCCCTTCGTGTCGTTACCGGCTTGCAGGCGGCAGCGGGGCGAGTGTCACGTTCTGAGGCGGTATGGTCACGAAATCTTACGTTCGCGGTGGCCGGGACGCGGACGGCACGCGGTTGCGCGAGCCGTCGGTTTCGGTCCGGCTGCGCGACGGGACAGTGTCCGAGCGGCCGTTGCGGCAGCTGACGGCCGGCGAGGTCGTCGCCGCGGTGCCGTGGCGGTCGGCCCGCAGTGCCCGCGGGCAGGCCCACTACCCGGGTTATTACTGGTCGGCGACGGCTGGCGGTCACCTGATCTACCGCTCCCACGCCCCTATTCCCGTCCGCTATACGTCCGTGGACCCCGCAACACAGCGCCCTACAGCGCTACAAGGTGACACGTCACGGGACAAAGCAGAACGGCCCGCATAGCCGAGAAATCCCAGCTAGCGGGCCGTTTTCGCAGGATGTGGCAGGTGTTGGGTTCGAACCAACGTAGACATCCCAGGGGCTTAGGTTGTCAAGCGGCTTGCTGGGTTTGCTGGCGGTGGCCCCAGGCGGTGTCCTCGTCGTAGAGGGTGCGGGTCTTGAG
>JAICSB010000687.1 GCA_025937115.1 Pseudonocardiaceae bacterium
CTCGAATTGTCGCCGAAACCATCGCGCTTATCACGACCGCGACTGCCGCGATCCCCCTTGCGCCCTTTATCGAAACCCATGCCCGTCCAAACTTCCGTGTGCCCACAACAGCATAAAAACCAACGCGCTGGGGCATTAGGCGCAACTGGTCACAGCGCGTGTTTCAATCACGCACCGGCCGCCCCCTTAGCCGAAAATCGCAACAGGGCCTAGATTGAATCCGGAACAGGGCTGGCAAGGCGGGCAATCGCCGGACTAAGGACTCCGGAAAGCATCGACCGGAACACGGCAGACAGCATCGCCGAAGACAGGATTCAGGAGCAACAATGGCCGTTCATTTGCACGAAGAGGACCTTCCGGCGGACGTCACCTTCCGCGACGGTCCGATCGCGGTCGATACAGAAGCGATGGGACTGATCTGGAGCCGCGACCGGCTGTGCCTGGTCCAGCTTTCGGACGGCAGCGGCGACGAGCACCTGGTCCGATTCGGGCGTGGAAGCAGCTATGCGGCGCCCAACCTCAAGGCATTGCTCGCCGACCCGAACCGGTTGAAGCTGTATCACTTCGCGCGCTTCGACATCGGCATCATGCAGGCCTATCTCGGGATCATGGCCGCGCCGCTCTACTGCACGAGGACGGCGTCGCGCCTGGTCCGCACCTATACCGACCGGCACGGCCTCAAGGACCTGGTCAAGGAGCTTCTCGGCCACGAAATCTCGAAGCAGCAGCAGACCAGTGACTGGGGCGCGCCCGAGCTCAGCGACGCCCAGCGCGAATATGCGGCGAGCGACGTTCGCTACCTGCACGCACTCAAGCAGCGGCTCGACGAAAGGCTCGAGCGCGAGGGACGGACGGAGTTGGCGCGGGCCTGCTTCGATTTCCTGCCGACTCGCGCGCTCCTCGACCTCGCCGGCTGGCCCGAGCAGGACATCTTCGCCCACGATGGCTGACGCCGCTCCTCCGCGGCCGGCGGCGAAGCAGCGCTGGGCACTCCCGGGCAGCGGCCATGACCGGCTCGTGCAATGGTCGAAAGTCATCCTGCCGAGCGCGGTCGGAGTCCTGGTCGCGGTGCTCGCGCTGGCGCCGCTCGACAAGCATGGCGACGTCAGCTTCATCCTCGACAAGAAAAAGGTCGAGAATGCGCAGGAGCGGATGCGGCTCGAATCGGCGCATTATGTCGGCACCGACGACAAGGGGCAGAATTTCCTGATCACCGCCGACCGCGCCATCCAGCGCAGCTCCAATGTTCCGATCGTCGATATCAACGGCGTGCTCGCGAAGCTCGGCCTCGCCAATGGGCCGGTGACGATTTCCGCCGATGCCGGCCGCTACGACCTTAACAAGCAGCAGGTCTCGATCCCCGGCCCGGTGAAGGTGACCGGGCCCGACGGCTACAAGCTCGGCACCGAAGCGGTGACCGTCGACCTCAAGCAGCACCAGCTGGCAAGCACCGGTCCCGTGAGCGGACAAATGCGGCTCGGCCAGTTCCAGGCCGGGCACCTTCACGCCGACCTTGGCACCCGAACCGTCGTGCTCGACGGCGGCGCTCGCTTGAAAATCGTGCAGGGCGCGGTCAGATGAGGACGATGCATCCGCGCGGCACGATCCTTGCAACAATCCTGACGCTGGCCGGCGTGGCGGCGACCGCGGCGCTTGCCCAGCAACAGCAGGGTGCGGCGTCCGCGCTCAAGGGCCATGACACGAGCGCGCCGGTCGATGTCTCTTCGCAGCGAATCGAGGTGCAGGACCGCGCGGATCGCGCCGTGTTCGTCGGCGACGTTCACGCGACGCAGGGCGACCTCACTCTCGATACGCAGCGGCTGACCGTCGCTTATTCGACGACCCCGTCGAAGGGCAGCAGCGTCCAGATCAACCGGCTCGACGCGGCCGGCGGGGTGACCGTGCGCAGCCCGTCGGAGACGGCCAGGGGCGACTTCGGCATCTACGACCTGGACCGCCGGCTGATCACCGTGCTCGGCAACGTCCAGCTCAACCAGGGCGCCAACCAGATCAACGGGTCGCGGCTGGTGA
>JAICSB010000514.1 GCA_025937115.1 Pseudonocardiaceae bacterium
GAGCCGGTCCGCGGTTTCGGCTTCTTAGCGGCTGCCGTCTTGGCGGAGTCTTTCTTCGCACCCTTCTTCGGGGCATTTTTCGGGGCGTCTAGCGGGGCCTCGTGCTCGGGCAGCACCTCGGTGACGTAGGGCCCGTAGCGGCCCTCCTTGGCGACGATCTCGTGTCCTGTCACCGGATCAGCGCCCAGCGAGCGGCCCTCCACCGGAGTGGCGAAGAGCTTCTCAGCGATCTCGGCGGTCAGCTCGTCGGGTGGCAGGTCGTCAGGCAGGTTGGCCCGCTGCTGGTCTTCGCCGACGACCCGTTCCAGGTATGGGCCGTAGCGCCCCACTCGGACCACGACGTCGCGGCCGGCGTCGTCGGTGAACAGCGGGATGGAGTTGACCTCCCGGGCGTCGATCTCCTCCAGGTTCACCCCGACCAGCTTCTTCAGGCCACCCAGGTGGGCCACCGACATGACGCTGCCCTGCTCCGAGCCGAAGTAGAAGTCGGTCAGCCAGTCGGTGCGATGCTGCGCGCCGGACGCGATGGAGTCCAGCTCGTCTTCCATCGCGGCGGTGAAGTCGTAGTCGACCAGGCAGCCGAAGTGCTGCTCCAGCAGCCCGATCACGGCGAACGCGACCCAGGACGGCACCAGCGCCGACCCGCGCTTCCACACATACCCGCGGTCCTGGATGGTGTTGATGATCGAGGCGTAGGTGGACGGGCGGCCGATACCCAGGTCTTCGAGCGCCTTGACCAGGCTCGCCTCGGTGTAGCGGGGTGGCGCTGTGGTGGTGTGCCCCTCCGGTACCAACTCGGTGGCGGTGACGGGCTGGCCCTCGGTCAGCCGGGGGAGCCTGCGCTCGGCGTCGTCGGCTTCCCCGCCGGCCTCGTCGTCCACGGTCTCGACGTAGGCCTTGAGGAACCCGGCGAAGGTGATGGTGCGGCCGGACGCGGCGAACGTGCACGCCTCGCCGGTTGCGGAGTTGCCGGTGATCCGCACGCTCATGGTGGTGCCGCGGGCATCGGCCATCTGGGAGGCGACGGTGCGTTGCCAGACCAGCTCGTAAAGCCGGAACTCGTCGGCGTCCAGCGCACCGGCCAGCTGACCTGGTGTCGCAAACGACTCCCCGGCGGGCCGGATCGCCTCGTGCGCCTCCTGAGCGTTCTTGACCTTGCGGGTGTACTGCCGCGGCCCGTCGTGGACGTAACTCTCACCGTAGAGCTCGCGAGCCTGGGCCCGGGCCGCCGAGATCGCCGTCTCGGACAGCGTCGTGGAGTCGGTCCGCATATAGGTGATGTAGCCGTTCTCATACAGCCGCTGCGCGGTGCGCATCGTGCGCTCCGCGGAGAACCGCAACTTCCGGCCGGCCTCCTGCTGCAGCGTGGATGTCATGAACGGCGCGTAGGGACGCCGTGTGTAGGGCTTCTCCTCGACGCTGGAGACGGCCAGCGGGGAATCGGCCAACGCCTCGGCAAGGCGCCCCGCGTACGCCTCGTCAACGATCAGCAGGTCGCGCTCGGAGCGCTTGGCCTGGCCGTCTGGACCGAAATCGCGTCCGGTCGCCACCCGACGACCGTCGACGTCGACCAGTCGCGCACCGAAACTTCGCGGCGCCGCGTCTTCGCCGGCATCCAGCGTGGCAGCGAGGTCCCAGTACGACGCGGAGACGAATGCCATCCGCTCGCGCTCGCGCCGGACGATGATGCGGGTGGCCACCGACTGCACGCGTCCGGCGGACAGCTTCGGCATCACCTTGCGCCACAGCACCGGGGAGACCTCGTACCCGTAGAGCCGGTCGAGGATGCGCCGGGTCTCCTGCGCGTCGACCAGGTCCTGGTCCAGGTCGCGCGGGTTCTCCGCCGCCGCGCGGATGGCCGGCCCGGTGATCTCGTGAAAGACCATCCGGCGCACCGGAACGGTGGGCTTGAGGGTCTCCATCAGGTGCCACGCGATGGCCTCGCCCTCGCGGTCACCATCGGTGGCGAGGTAGAGCTCGTCGACGCCCTTGAGCGCATTGCGCAGCTCGGTGACCGTGGATCTCTTATCCGGGGTGATCACGTACAGCGGCTCGAAGGAGTGATCGACGTCCACCCCCAGCCGTGCCCACGATTCGCCCTTGTACTTCGCGGGTACATCGGCGGCACCGCGGGGCAGGTCCCTGATGTGCCCGCGGGAGGACTCCACCACGTAGCCCGATCCCAGGTACGAAGCGATCTTGCGGGCCTTCGCGGGCGATTCCACGATCACCAGACGACGGCTGGTGCCGTTGGACTGGCCGCCGTTGGACCCGCCGTCCTTCAACCCGGCGCCGTTGGACTGGCCACCATTGGACCCTGCGCCGTTGGCGTGGGCATCCTTGGACCGGGCAGCCGCCGTACGGCGGCGCGCGCCACCGCTGGACGTGCCGCCCGGATCTGCCGCCGTTTTTGATCGTGCCACGCTTGCACTCACCTCGGTATACTCCTGATGCCCCGACCCCCTGCCCCAGTGTGCACAACTCCGCAACCTCGGGGGTGTGCAACTTCGCGGGGCAGCCAGCGTCGCACAACCCGTCGCGAACGGCCACTGATCCTGCCTTACGCCACGCGGACCTATCAGTGTCTACCGATGCCCCGCGGTAGCGCTACTCAGTTGCTGGCACTGTGGCGCAGTCCGAAACGCGGGGGCCAGTTCCTTGTTGCTGGTCAGCTGCTGCATCTGGGTGCTGGCGGCACCGAGATCGGGGCCGGCGAGGTGACTGGCCTTGTTCACGAAGTCCGGGTCGTTCGCGTCCAATCCGGCGAGTTTCGTGCGCTGGACGCCGACTGTCTGTGACGCGTTGGTGAAGAAGGTCACCGCGGTGTCCTGCACCTGCTTGCCATCGGTGATCCGCGGCGGCCCGAGCTGTTGGAGTTTCTGGGCGGTGCTGGCGAACGCCCGCTGGGCGATATCAGAGAACTCCAGCAAACCGTCTTTTTGGCCCTGCGGGGTCGGCTGCGCCTTGGCCATCGCGGACACTCCGCCGATCACATCACCCAGACCGCCGCAGAACGCC
>JAICSB010000458.1 GCA_025937115.1 Pseudonocardiaceae bacterium
CGCTGCGCACCGCTGAGGAGCGCGCCCGGGCGCTGGCCGGTCGGGCCGACGTGCTGCGCCGCAACGCCCAGGTGGAGCGAGTGGCCCGGCAGCGAGCTGCGGACGCGGCGGTGGCCCGGCAGCGCGGCGCCGCGGTGGCTGCGGAAGTGGTGCGGGCGGGGGCGCTCGCGTTGGGTCGTATCGAGATATCGGTGCAGCGAGCCGCGGCGGAGCGCGACGCGGTGGTCGTCGAGCGGGCGCAGGACGAGCAGGGTCTGGTGGAGGTCCGGGCCCGGGTTCGGGAGCTCGCCGAGCAGCTGGACAAGCTCACCGACACGGTGCATCGCGACGAGCTGTTGCGCGCTGAGCAGCGGTTACGCACCGAGCAGCTCGAGATCAAGATCTCTGACGACTTCGGCATCGGCCTGGATGACCTCATCGCGGAGTACGGACCCGCGGTGCCGGTGCCGCCGCTTGCGGCCGAGGTGGCCGAATATGAGCTGATGACGCAGCGCGGCGAGCAGGTCAGCGCCCCGAAGCCGGTTCCCTATGACCGGGCCGTGCAGACCCGCCGCGCCCAGGGCGCCGAGCGTGATCTGGCCCTGCTCGGCAAGGTCAACCCGTTGGCGCTGGAGGAGTTCGCCGCGCTTGAGGAGCGCTATAAGTTCCTGTCCACCCAGTTGGAGGACCTCAAGGCCAGTCGGCGTGACTTACTCACCGTCGTGGGCGAGGTCGACGAGAAGATCCTCGAGGTCTTCACCGTGGCCTTCCACGACGTGGCGCGGGAGTTCGAGATCGTCTTCGCCACCCTGTTTCCCGGCGGCGAGGGCAGGTTGCTGCTCACCGAGCCCGACGACATGCTCACCACAGGCATCGAGGTCGAGGCCCGCCCGCCCGGCAAGAAAGTCAAACGGCTGTCACTGCTGTCCGGGGGCGAGAAGTCGCTCACCGCGGTGGCCATGCTGGTCGCCATCTTCCGGGCTCGCCCGTCGCCGTTCTACGTGCTCGACGAGGTGGAGGCGGCGCTGGACGACACCAATCTCAGCCGCCTTATCACGCTGTTCGAGCTGCTGCGAGACCGCTCGCAGCTGATCGTGATCACCCACCAGAAGGCGACGATGGAGGTTGCTGACGCGTTGTACGGGGTAAGCATGCGCGGTGACGGCATCACCACCGTGATCTCGCAACGGCTGCGCGGCGCCTCCGACTCCGCCGGTGCCGCGTAACACGTATTACGTAACGCGTCAGGAGAAATTCGCTGTGCCGTACCCGTCGTCACTGCTACCGGCATCGCTCCCGTCCACCATGTTGGACGAATCGCTGCTCGTGCTGCAGGAGACCCGCGCGACGGTGAACGTCCAGCTCGAGCTTGGCACCCACCACCGCCTGGATGAGGCCAGGTTGCACCAGGCGGTGCTGACCTGCTGCCGACGGCACCCGATGGCTCGCGCTCGCTTAACCCCCACCCCGCAGGGTGAGACCTCGTACCGGTGGGACTTCGCCGAGGAGGCCGATGTTGATCCATTTCGGGTGATGGATTGCTCGGACGATGCCGCGCTGGACCGGCTGCGGACAGAGCTGTACGCCCCACTCATCCCGCTGGACACCTCTCCGGGATTTCGGATCGCCTTGGCCCGGCGACCCGGCGGAGATCTCTTACTGCTGGCTGCGAGCCACATCGTCGCCGATGGCGTCGGTGCCGTGCGCCTGCTGCAGACCATTGTCCGGGCCTATCGGGATGAGCCTGACCCAGCGGATCCCCTACCGCTTGCCCAAGCCCGCGACCTCGGCTCATTCCTGGCGCCCAAGACCCGGAGCGAGAGGTGGGCGCGCCACCTGGAAGGCCTGCGGCGAGTGTGGGAGGCGTTCGATCCGCCGAGCCGGATCGCGGTGCTCGGCGGCACGGACGGGGATGGTTTCGGACTCGTCTTTCGTGTCCTCGACATCGGTGAGACGACCACACCGGGGCTAGTGCAGCGGGCCTCCGGCACGACGATCAACGACGTCCTGGTCGCTGCGCTGCACCTCACCGTGCAATCCTGGAACACCAAGCACGGCGCGCCGGCTGATCGGATCGGAGTCCAGATGCCGATCAATATCCGCCCTGCGGACCGCTTGTGGGATGTCGTCAGCAACCTCACGTCGATGGTTTCCGTGTCGACTGAGCCAGATGATCGAGCGGACCTGGCCACGGCAACTGCGGCGGTGGCCGAGCAGACCTACGAGATGCGACGAAACAATCGTGCCTATGGATTGTACGATCTCCTCCGAGCCACCAAGAAAGCGCCGCTGGCGGTCAAGCGAGCTGTGCCCAGACTGATACACCTCACCGGTGATCGGTTCGTCGACACCGCGATGCTGTCGAACCTGGGCCGCATTCCTGAGCCGCCAACGTTCGCCGACTCGGGGCCACCGGAGCTGTGGTTCTCCCCACCGTGTGACCCGTCCTGCAGAGTCTCTATCGGCGTCGCCACCAGCGGACAGCGGCTCGGCCTGGTCACCCGCTATCGTGACGAACAATTCGACGCCGATGCGGCGGAAGAATTCACCGATCTGCTGATAGCGCAATTCGCTCCCCAGCGTGCTTGCTGATCGGGCGTGGGTATATCTTCTCTTGTCCTCGGGACGTGCGTGGTCACGGATTGCGGAGCAGCCGCTTGAACCCGGTGCCCAGCGCCCCGCGAGCGGCCGCGAGGTCGGTGGTGATTCCGTTCATCTCGAAGCTCCCTTTGCTGATGACATCTGGCCCTGTCGAAGGGCCTGCTGGCAATCGCGGTGCGTGGTCTGGCGAGCGATCCCGCTTTGTCGGGGTCGTGTTGTAGCGTGATGTTCGTGATCGTTCGGGAGCTGATTCCCGTGGGCTTGGCGGATATTGCGCCAGGTCCGGAATTGGCGGGTGTCCTGGCGGGGATTGAGCTGTCTCGGTTGTCGGGTTATGACTGTGTCGAGGTGCTCAAGGCACGGTACCGGCAGGTAAATCATGAACGGGCCCGGTTGATGGCCACTATGGTCGAGGTCGGGTTGTGTGGTATCGATCCGGATGACGAGTTGCCCCGTATAACCGGACCTGATGAGTTCTCCGCGGATGAGATCCGCGCCGCGCTGGTTTTCACTCGCCGGGCCGCCGATGCGCAGTTCTGGTTGGCGCATGATCTGGTGACGCGGCTCCCTGCCGTTCATGCCGCGATGGATGCAGGGACCCTGGATGAGCCACGGGCCCGGGTGCTGTCGGAGTGGACTGTCGAGCTGAGCCCCGAACAGGCCCGCGCATTGTGCGCTGAGCTGCTGCCCCGCGCGCCGGGCTTGACTACCGGACAGCTCATCGAGCAAATCAAGAAACTGGCCATCGCCCTGGATCCGGAGTGGGCCCAGCGCCGCTATGAACAAGCCGTAG
>JAICSB010000171.1 GCA_025937115.1 Pseudonocardiaceae bacterium
CGCGGGCGAGCTTCTCGGTAACGTGCATCCGGTAGTGATCGGGTACCTCGACGTTCCGGCCCTTCACGACAATGTTCACGGGCGACCTCCTCGCGTTGTCCAACAGGGACTTCAGCGACACCGGTGGCACTACCAGTGATGATACTCGGACGGCAGCAGCGGGGCCGTCCGCGATGATCACTCGGCCGCCGGCGTCAGAACCATGGCTTGCTCGCCTCCTCCCGAACGGGCAGCGATGCTGATGCCCGGACGGTAGTCCGCTGACGGTGCGCTCGCCAGGCCTTGGCCTCGCGCGTCGCAGGGTCAACGCTGTGGTAGGTATCACGCCGCCGACGGTTACGACGGTGCGTGACAACCGGCGGCGGCGAGCACCACGATCGCTGGCACCTTGACACCCGTCCGGAGCAGCGCCGCGGCACACGCCGCAGCGGTCGTCCCGGTAGTCACCACGTCGTCGATCAGTACGACGGCAGTACCGGCGGGTGGCAGGCCGGCCCGGCGTGGCAGCACCCGTCCCGCCAGATTGGCTTGCCGAGCCGCTGCCGCTAAACCGACCGAGTCGCGGACCCCGGGGCCGACCCGCAACGCGGGCGCGACCGCCGCGGCCACCCCCACACCTGCCAGCGAAGCCGCCGCCCGCTCGGCCAGCAGCGTCACATGCTGCCCCCCACGCCGACCCGCAGCCACCCGCCGCGACGGCACCGGCACCAGCCAAACACCAGACCCGCAACGTTCTGGATGCAGACTGCGGTAATCGGGCCCTGTTTTACCGCAGTCTGCATCCAGAACGGGGAGTTGAAGCAGCGCGGCGGCGAGGGCGCTGCCCAACGGGCCGGCGAGGTCTCGGCGGCCGCGTTCCTTATAGGCCAGCAGCGTGGTACGCAACCGGCCGCGGTAGGCGCCCAGCGCGTACACCGGCGGGCCAGCCGGGCAACACGGCGGATAGACCCGCATTGGGGAGCCCAGGAGCCCAGCACAGTCTGCGCACAACAGCGGTCCGGGCACTGCGCAACCACCGCATTCGACGGGCAACAGCAGATCCAGCAGCGGCCTCAACACCTCACCGAGCGTGCCAGGGGCCCGCCCAGCCGCCCGCTGGCAGCCAGCAGTTGTGCACAACGGTCGTGGCCGTCCCCACTGCCGCGGAGCGCGGCTTGCGCCGGTGACTCAGCCCGGGTACAGCTCAGCCCGGGTATAGGGGTGCCGAACCCGGTCCGATCCCGCCGAGCAAGGGTTCCCACACCTCTTGGGTGTCCGAATACGCCCACAACCCGGTGGCGTCTGCCACCAACACCTCACGGCCGGGTGCGGCGACGACTTCGGTGAGCGGGCCGGTGAGGTTGGTGGCGGACAACTGCCGAACGGTGAGCCCGTCCACGGACACCGACGACACCTGTGGGGACGGCCCGGCCGCCGCCACCACCAGGAGTTCTGGACGCGCCCAGTCCACGCTGGCCAGAGGCGGCAGGCTGCCGTCTCGCAGCACCTGTGGATGGCGCAGGCTCACCAATCCCGACTCGGTCACCACCGCGGCCACCACCAACCGGCCGCCGACCACCGCGGCCACCTGCGCGCCGTCCCTGGACGACCGCAGTTCCGAGATTGTCCCCAACCGGGTCAGTTCAGTCGCGTTGACCTGGTAGGTCAACGGCGGTCCGGCCCCGGAAAGGGCGACGCCCATCACCGTGCGACCGTTGATCACCGTCCACACCTCGGTGCCGGAGGGCCGCCAGGTGGGTCGGCTCATGGTGTCCGCGTCCAACGGCACCGCCGCCAGATCGCCGTCTGATGGGCCCACCCGCAGCTGCGGACGCCCGTCCGGACCGCCCACAACAGCCGCCAACAGCTCTCCACCAGGATTCGAGCTAGCCGCGCGGAGCACACTGAACTGGCCGGCTCCGGCCGGGCCCACTGCCGGAGTGCCGTCCAATCTGCGCAGTCGCCCACCGATGACGACCTGCCCTGGCACGTCGGGCCGCGGCCCGGTCGGCGCAGCGTAGGCGGCGATATCAGCCGAGCGCCACTCCGCCTGCGCCGGCACCAGCGGCTCACCGTCGGCAAGTAGTCGCATCGGGGCGGGGACCAGGCCGTCGAGAGAACTGACGATCTGCGCCGCGACCAGGCGCCGTTGCTGATCCGTCAGCGCGTCCACCCCACTGAGGTTGATCACCGTCCGTCCCGAGCGGCTGACCAGCACGTTGGATCGCAGCCGGGTCCCTCCGGGGATCGCCGTCCGAACGGCACCGGCCAGCCGCTCGGACGGTCCGGCCAGCAGCAAGTCCAACACCCGCCCGGG
Source organism: Pseudonocardiaceae bacterium (assembly GCA_025937115.1). The sequence continues at coordinate 2,297 of JAICSB010000171.1, forward strand.
TAGCGTGGCCGCCGGTTGGGCAGGCACCCAGCGCAGGTCGGGCACCATGGTGCCACGGTTCGGGTCGACGAAGCTGACCCGAACTTGACGGTAGTTGCGCTGCACGGCGCTGGCCTCCACCAGCACACCCGGCGGGGGGTTGGTGATCCGCCACTCGCCATGCTCGGTGACCACGTCGAGCGGGATGGAGAAGGCCCCCGCCGAGGGCATGAAGCTGCCATCGGCGGTGAGCACACCAAGCCGCGAACCCCCCACCCGGATGCGCCGGACGCCGCCATTGGGGTCGGCCTGCGGGGCAGCCCCGGGTGCATCCTCGATCACGGTCAGGCCGGCGCGGTCGTCCCAGTTCGCCGCCGCGGTGCGGGACAGAAAAGCGCGGGCGGCGGCGTGCCCGTTCGCCGGGTTGCCGGTGGCCTCGATGAACTCGCGCACCAACCGGAAAGGGTCTACCCCCCGTTGTGGACCGACTGGTGCAGCCGAGCCGGAACCCACCGGCATGGACCGCACCACTTCGAGATCGGAGCTCTCCGGGACTGCCGCGCAGCCCGCCAGGGGAACAACGATGAGCAGGACGGTAGCCAGCAGGCGTAACAGGCGCATCGGCATCGTTAGCGCCCCGGTCCAGCGGGCACCCGAGGTCCCTGCACGGCTGGCCCCGACCCCGAGGACCCCCCGGGGGGGCCCAGCGGCAGCGGGCTGCCGGTGAGCTTAACGTCCCGGCTTCTCGGCAGCGTGAGCCGAAACGCGCTGCCCTGCCCCGGTGCACCCCAGGCCTGCAACCAGCCGCCGTGCAGGCGGGCGTCCTCCAGGCTGATCGACAGTCCGAGTCCGGTGCCACCAGTGCGCCGATCACGCGATGGGTCACCCCGCCAGAATCGGGTGAACACCAGGTCCTGCTGGCCCGGCTGCAGCCCGATGCCGTGGTCGCGTACCACCACCGCGACCGCGTCGGAGTCGGATGCGACGATCACTTCAACCGGGTGACCCTCGCCGTGGTCCAACGCGTTGGTCAGCAGATTGCGCAGGATCCGCTCGACCCGCCGCGGGTCGACCTCGGCGAGCACCTCATCGTCCGGCAGATCCAGCTCCAGCGCAGTGCCGGCGCGGTCGGCCACCGCGCGCACCGAGGCCGCCGCACTCGCCACGGTGTCGCGCAGGTCGACGGTCTCACCGTGCAGTTCGGCGACCCCGGCGTCCAGCCGGGAGATCTCCAGCAGCTCAGCCAGCAACGTTTCGAATCGGTCCAGCTCGCTGACCAGCAGCTCGACCGGGCGGTGCAGCACCGGGTGCAGCTTGTCGCGTGACTCATAGAGCAAATCGGCGGCCATCCGGACCGTGGTCAGCGGGGTACGCAGCTCGTGGGACACATCGGAGGTGAAACCGCGCTGCAGCTCGCCGAACTCCTCGAGCTGACGGATCTGCCGCTGGATGCTGGCGGCCATCTCGTTGAACGAGGTGCCCAGCCGGGCCATGTCGTCCTCCCCGACGACCGGGATGCGCTCTTCAAGGTGGCCGTGGGCGAACCGTTCGGCAACCTCGGCGGCTTGCCGGACCGGAACCACCACCTGGCGGGTCACCAGGCTGGCGATGCCCGCGATCAGCACCAGCAGCACCAACCCGCCGAGCACCAGGGTGGACTGCACCAAGGTCAGGGTGCGCTGCTCCGCGGTGAGCGGGAACAGCAGGTACAGCTGCATCGTGCGGCCCGCGCTGGCGACTGGCATGCCGACGACCAGCATGGTCACCCCGGTCGAACCGCGTTGCACTGTGGTGATCTTGTGAGCGAGCGCGCCGCGTTCCACCGCCGAGCGCAGTACCGCGGGGACGTCGTCCAGCGGACCGATCTTCTGGCCAGTGCCGACCACCCCGGACGGGTCCCCGCCGTCGACCAGCACCGGCTCGTAAGTGCCGGCGCTAGCCGTGGCGGGACCCGTACCGGTCGGATCCGGATTCGTCAGCCGATCGACAGCGGTGGTGAGCCGGCCCGCCAACGAGGCCGAGGTCGGATCCACCGCGCCGAGCTCGGACTCCACCAGGATCCTGCTGTTCTCGGCTTGCAACATCGCAGCCTGCGTCTTGTTCTCGATCAGCCGTTGGGCAAGCTGCGCCTGCAGCACCATGCCCAGCACCAACACCACGGTGGACGACAGCGCGACGGTGCTGCTCACCACCCGCGCCTTCAATGAGCGGCGCCACACCGCGCCGAACATGGCGGCCAGCTCGCTGGCCGCTCCGGCGACCGGGCGCAGCTGGTCGGTCGCCCGGTCGGCGAGCGATGTCACCGCGAAATGATCCCTGATCCGGGTATCGGCGCAGGTCTCACGTGGTGCCGGCCTTATACCCGATACCGCGCACGGTGAGCACTACCTCGGGATGCTCGGGATCCCGCTCGACCTTGGAGCGCAGCCGCTGCACGTGCACATTGACCAAGCGGGTGTCCGCGGCGTGCCGGTAACCCCAGACCTGCTCGAGCAACACCTCGCGGGTGAACACCTGGCGCGGCTTGCGGGCCAGCGCGAGCAGCAGCTCGAACTCCAGCGGCGTCAGCGAGATCGGTGTCCCGTCCCGGCTGACCCGGTGGCCCGGCACGTCGATCTCCAGGTCGCCGATGGTGAGTTGCTCGGCGGGATCGGCTTCGATACGGCGCAACCGGGCGCGCAACCGCGCCACCAGCTCCTGGGTCTTGGGCGGCTTGACCATGTAGTCGTCAGCGCCGGACTCCAGGCCCAGCACCACGTCGACGGTGTCGCTCTTCGCAGTGAGCACCACGACTGGGACATCGGACTCGGCACGGATCGCCTTGCACACGTCGATGCCGCTCATGCCCGGCAACATCAGGTCCAACAACACCAGGTCCGGCTTCAGCTCGCGCAGCGCGGGCATTACCTTGGTGCCCTCGCCGATCACCGCGGTCTCGAAGCCCGCCTGACGCAGCGCGATGGACAACATCTCAGCGGACGCGGGATCATCCTCCACCACGAGCACACGAGCTGCCATGCCACCATCGTGGCATTGCGCGCGACGGTCCCGCCCGTCGGGCGGCAGTCGCTTAGCCGATCAGCCGCACCGCCAGTTCGCTGAGGTTGCTCGTTGCGGAGGCGCCGGCGGCAGCGCCGGCGAAACTCGGGCCGGCGAAACTCGGGCCGTCTAAGACAGTCCACGGGGCAAGCCAGCCGCTGGCGGCCAGATCGTCATAGACGGCTGCGCACCGCGCCTGCAGTCCATGATCGGTCTCGTACAGGTCCTTCGCCCGCGCGCTGTCGGCGCCAGCCCGACGATCCGCACGGGCAGCGGCAACACTCATCGGCACCCGCAGCAGCAGCTGGAGATCGGGCACCGGGACACCGAACCGGTCGACCTCCAGGCCACGGAGCCAGTCGACGAACGGGCCCTGCGCATCCTCGTGCAGCCGCGCCGCGCCGTATGCCGCATTCGACGCGACGTAGCGATCCAGCAGTACCACGTCGTGGCCGCAGCGCAGCGCACGCAGCTGCTCGGCGGCAGCTCGCCGATCCAGAGCGAACAGCACCGCCATGCCGTGCACCGAGCTGGCCAGATCGCCCAGCCGCCCGTAAAGCGCGTCGCGCGCCAGCTCGGCGTGTACGTCGAGGTCGTATCGGGGAAACGCGATCCGGGCGACGCTCGCGCCTCGGTCCCTCAGCGCGGTGACCAATCCGTCGGCCAGGGTGCGCTTACCCGCCCCATCGAGCCCCTCAATAACCACCAGCCTGCCCACGCCCGCACACGCTAGACCAGCCCTACAGTTCCCGAACTCCACAGCGGTGTTGGCAGAACTTGATCAAACAGCACTGCTGTGGAGTTCGGGAACCTCAGCGCAGTCGCAACGGGGTCAGGGGCGCATCCGGGCGATCAGACCGGTGTCGTAGTGGCCGGAGACGAATTCTTGGTTCTCTAGTAGCTCGGAGTGGAAGGGCAGATTGCACTTCGGGCCGGTGACGATGAATTCGGCAACCGCCATGCGGGCCCGCGCCAGCGCCTGCTCCCGATCTGGGCCGTGCACCACGAGCTTGGCGAGCAGCGAGTCGTAGAACGGCGTCACTATGGTGCCCGCCGCGTAGCCAGAGTCGACTCGCACTCCCTTACCGCTCGGTTCCACCCACTCGGTGACCGGCCCAGGACCTGGCAGGAAACGCTTCGGGTCCTCGGCGTTGACCCGCAGTTCGACCGCGTGCCCGATGGGGGTCACAGCGTCGACGTCGAAACCAGGTTCGGCGCCCTCTGCGATCCGCAGTTGGGCAGCCACCAGGTCCACGCCATAGCGCAACTCGGTCACCGGATGCTCCACCTGCAGCCGGGTGTTCATCTCCAGGAAGAAGAACTCACCGGTGTCCTGGTCGAGCAGGAACTCCACCGTTCCCGCATTGCGATAATCCACCGTGGCGGCGGCCCGCACCGCGGCGTGTTCCATCCGGCAGCGCAGATCCGGCTCGACGGCGGGTGACGGGCTCTCCTCGGCGACCTTCTGATGCCGCCGCTGCACCGAGCATTCGCGCTCCCCCAGCGCTACCACCCGACCGTCGGACAATCCCAGGACCTGCACCTCCACGTGCCGCACCCGCGGGAAGTACCGCTC
>JAICSB010000454.1 GCA_025937115.1 Pseudonocardiaceae bacterium
CTACACCAGCACGCAACGCATACTGTCAGTGGTGTATGTGCACGGTATGACGCCGCGACCGGAGCACCCCACCATGCAGGCGGTGCGCTTCAACGTCATTCCCGGCGTGGGCGAGCTGTTCATCATGCCGTGCTTCACCGTCAGCGGGCCGTGCGACATCCTGTTCTTCGAAGGAATCCCCGGTGGCCCGTTGGACTGTTGGGACGACCGTCCAGGTCCGGCCGAGCACCTCAGACGCACGCTCGAGCTGATGCGCGAGTACGTGCCGTGGGAGTACGAGAGGTGCGCCAGCGTCGAGCTGACCGACGGCAGGGCCACCCTGACCGGCGGTTACCCGCCCGTGGTACGGCAACCGGTGGGTGAACTGCCCTCGGGCGGACAGGTACTGGGTATGGCCGACGTCGTGGTCGCCAACGATCCGATCACCGGGCAGGGCTCGAACAGCGCGAGCAAGTGCGCCGCCTCGTACCTGGCGAGCATCCTGGAGCGCGGCAACGAGCCGTTCGACGGGGCATGGATGCAGCGAGCCTTCGACCGGTACTGGTCCGACGCCCAGCACACGACCATGTGGACGAACGCTCTGCTGGGTCCGCCTCCCGAGCACGTGATGAAGATTCTCGGGGCCGCAGGTGCCTACCCGGAAATCGCCCGCCGGTTCGTCAACGGGTTCGCCGATCCGGCCGATTACCAGCATTGGTTCATGGACCCGGATAAGGCGCAGACGTATCTCGCTACGGTCGCCTCCCGCCAGGACGGGGAGTGAGCCGACACCCCTGCCAGCGGGGTCAGCGCGGCCTCCAGCGAGCGGGCCGATCAAGATAGTCGGGGGTGATGGGGGGTCGCGGTGTGGACGGCACGCCTATCTTCGACGAGCTTCGAGGCCTCTTCGACGAGTCACACGGCCGCGTCGATTCCCCTTCGAGATCCGGTTCCGGGCCGAGGACCGAGGCCGAGAATGCTGACCGGCCATCCGCGAAGATCGTCGTCACGGGTGGCCGCGGGGTAGGCAAGACCACCTTCGTAGCCTCGGTCTCGGACACCGATCCGGTGACCGTCAAGGCGGCCACGGATGTCGGTCGGGTCACCCTTCACCGGGATCTCGTGCTGTACCTGTTGGGCACGGCGGAGCCGTCGCAGGCGGCGTTCGCCGGGGCGCTCGGTGCCGTGGTGCTGGTTGACCCTCGGCGGGTCGAGGACGCCTTCGCGACGATCACCTACTTCGAGCGCTCCGACGTCCCGTTCATCGTGGCCGTCAACATGTTCGATGGGGAGCTCCGCCACGACCTCGCCGAGTATCGCGAAGCGCTCGCGCTGCACCCTGATGTGCCACTGACGACCTGTGATGCCCGCAATCCGGAGTCCGCCGCGCGAACGCTGCAGGAATTGGTGTCATACACCATGAACGTCGGCGGTTCGGATCACAGCCCCCCGCCCGAGGTCCCTGCCTGACTACGTCTCCCAGGTCAGGTCGAACCCCGACAAGGCCCGGTACCGTTCGAGGAGCTCCTCGTCGCTCAGCTCCGAATGAGGGGTATGAAGTCCTTTGGGCTCGGGACCATAGACCTCTGCCGCCACCTCCATCTCCTGCTCGAGAGCCCAGCCCGTCGGAGTTTGCCGCATCTCATCGAGGGACTCGTCGTCCATGACACCTCCTGGGACACCTCCTGGCAAAGGGAGGACAGCCGCTACCATGGTTTCACGCTCAGGCTGGTGGCGCTGCCCGCCGAACGCAGGGCCGCGACCACCCGAGTGACCCGCGGATCATGTTGCAGCTGCTCCAGGGTCACCGGCAGTGGCAGCCGCCAGTTGGGGTACTCATCGACCGTGCCGGGCAGGTTGGGTTGGCGTGTCTCGCCCACCACGTCGTAGGGCGAGACCAGCAGCAGATGGCAGGGCGTCCGGCCGAGCAACGCGTGCATCGCCACCACGATCTCATCCTCATCATCTGTGTGCAGCAGGCCCTCTGAACGCAACAGACCGACGAGTTCCGCGCGGTCGGTCCGTGCTTGAGCCCATTCCGCGGCTTCGTCCTTGAGCAGCCCCAGTGCCGCGCGGGCCCGCACGTGCTCTCCGCGCAGGAAGCCGACCGCCGTGGGGAGGTCGTGGGTGGAGATGCTGGCCGCTGCGCACTGCGGCCAGCGCTTCGGGACCAATAGCGGCGTTCCGGGAGCCTGCTCATCGCGGGCGAACCACAGCACCGCGCAGCCCAGCATCCGCTGGTCGGCCAGCGTCTCGGTGACCTCCGGCTCCACCGTTCCCAAGTCCTCGCCGATCACCACCGCGCCGGCCCGGTGCGCTTCCAACGCCAGCGCCGCGAGCATCGCCTCAGCGTTGTAGTTCACATAGGTGCCTTGGTCCGGGGAGGCCCCCGGCGGCACCCACCACAGCCGCCACAGGCCGGCGACGTGGTCGATGCGCAGCCCATCAGCGTGCGCGAGGACTGCGCGCAACATGTCCCGGTACGCGGCGTAGCCGGTGGCAGCGAGCCGGTCCGGGCGCCATGGTGGCAAACCCCAGTCCTGGCCCTGCTGGTTGAACGTATCCGGTGGGGCGCCGACCGTCGTCCCGATGGCGAGTATGTCCTGCAGCGCCCACGCGTCGGCGCCCTCGGGGTCCACGCCGACGGCGAGGTCGTGCACCACCCCGATCGCCATCCCACTGGCGGCTTTCTTGGCGGCGGCCAGCTGCTCGTCGCACTGCTGCTGCATCCAGGCGTGAAAGGCCACCCGCTGCGGGTCCGCGCTCGCCGTCGCCGGGTGCTGCAGCTCGCGGGGCCAGCGCGACCACTGCGGGCCGTGGCGCTCCGCGAGCGCACAGAACGTCGCGAAGTCCCGCAACCCGTCCGGCAGCACCAGACGCGGGGCGCCCTCGGCCTGCCAGAGCAGCTCCAACGCGGCGCCCTTGGCCCGCCAGACGGTGTCGCGGTCGATCCGTTCGTCCCCCGAATCGACACCCCCCGAATCGACACCCCCCGAGTCGACACCCCTGGACTCGACCCACAAGGCGTCGACCTCGGCCCGTAACGCCGGATCCCCGCGGCGGTAACCGCCGATGTCCGCGATCCGCAGGTACAGCGGGTTGACGAAGCGGCGACTCGACGGGCTGTACGGCGAGGGCTGCACAGGAACGGACGGGGTCACCGCGTGCAGCGGGTTGACCAGTACGACACCGCTGCCGTGCACAGCGGCCGTCCAGGCGATGAACTCGCGCAGGTCGGCGAGGTCCCCGATGCCCCACGACTGGGCCGAGCGCAGCGCATAGAGCTGCAGCATCCAGCCCCAGGTGTGCGGCGGCTCGGGCATCGTCGGCGGCGCCACCAGCACGGTGGTGGACCGCTCGCCGCTGGTCAGCGAGTACCAGCCGGGCGCAAGATCACCCGGCAGTGCGCCCCGGACCGGCATCTCCGCGCC
>JAICSB010000039.1 GCA_025937115.1 Pseudonocardiaceae bacterium
CTCGTGGCGCACCGCACAGTGGTACTGGTGCGGGCGAATGTCGCCTGGTGGTAGGTCCGAGTGGCGGAATGGCAGACGCGCTAGCTTGAGGTGCTAGTCCCCTACAAAGGGGGTGGGGGTTCAAGTCCCCCCTCGGACACACTTTCGTGGCATCCCTGCCACATCTGACGTATCAGTGCTCGAATGCACTTAAACACTGTGAGTCAGTGTCTTTTCGGCTGCCCCGCTGTATGCGGTGGGGGTGGTCGTGGTGACCGGCTGTGTGATCGAACCGGTGGTCATCCCGGCCGCATCCCTGCGGCTCGACGGACACGCGAGTGGACTACAGCCCGGATCGCCCGTGACTCGACGCATCCTCCCGCTGCCGACCGTTCCGATACCGCGTACCAGCATGGTCGTCTACGGGCTGGCCGCGGTGGACTGTCGGGGCCGGGTCGCCGACCGCGCTGTTGTGCACGCACTGGGCTGGACACCGGGCACCCGCCTGGACATCCGCGAAATCCGAGGGCTTCTCATCATCCGCGGCGACACCCACGGTGTGTTCAGCGTGACCGCACAGGGACACCTCCGGCTACCCGCCACCGTCCGGCACTGCTGCGGCCTCGTCCCCGGCGACCGGGTGCTCCTGGCCGCCGACCCCGACCGGGATCTGCTGGTCGTGCATCCACCCGCCGCGCTGGATGACCTGCTCGCCCCGCGCCACGCCGGGCTGCTGGACGGTGATCGCGGATGACGACGCACGCACCGGGGACAGTGACCGCGACTGCGGCCGAGCTGGAGGCCGCACGCCTGGTCCTGGCCCGGATGGGCCTGTCCCCCGCGGATCTGCTGACAGCACCCCAGGTCCGGCCGCCGGTGCCCACCTTCGCCGAGTACATCCCGCTGGTCTCCGCCGCGGTCACCGACGGCACCCGCCGGGTCTACGGCTCCTACTGGAACCGCGTCCTTGACCAGTGGGGTCAGCGACGTCTCGACGAACCCACCCCCTTGCAGATCAAGCAGCTGGTCGAACACGTCAAGGCCACCGTGGTCGCCCGGCGCAACGCACGCGGCGGGCGCAGCGCGGGCGAGCACCTGATCGCTGCTTTGCGCTGCCTCTACCGGCACGCCGAAGACGACGGCCTGATCGACCCGGCCGACAACCCGGCCAGCAAGGTCACCAAACCCCGCCGCCTGCCCTCCACCCGGCGCGCGGTGCCCGACACTCGGTTGGGCGAGATTAACGACACTGCCGCCCGCACCGGCAACGACCCGGCGCTGGACAGCCTGCTGCTGCGGCTGCACACCGAGACCGCCTGCCGCCGAGGTGGCGCACTCGCCCTGCGCCCACAGGATCTCGACCCGGCCCAGTGCCTGATCTTCCTGCGCGAAAAGGGCGAGACTGTTCGCTGGCAGCCGGTGTCGCCGACCCTCATGGCGCACCTCGAGCACCACGCCAAGGACCGCCACGCCCCCCGCACCGGACAACTGCTCCGCTACGCCGACGGCCGACCGATCACCACCCGCCGCTACGACCACCTCTGGACCCGCCTGGGCACACACCTTCCCTGGGTCGCCACCCAGCAGATCTCGACACACTGGCTGCGCCACACCACGCTGACCTGGGTGGAACGCAACTTCGGCTACGCCGTCGCCCGCGCCTACGCCGGACACACCGACCACGGCGGCGACGCCGGACCCACCACCACCTATATCCGGGCCAGCCTCCAGGAGGTCGCCACAGCACTGGCCACCCTCACCGGAGAACCCCACCCCCTCACGTAACCCGCTACCGCAACCCGGCCTGGGTCCACTGGGTGAACCGCCGATGCGCGGTAGGCACCGGCACCGTGACCCTGAAACTGGGTGGGAGATGCCGCCCCGCACTCCCCGCTGGGCAGCACGAACACGATCACGGTGAACACCGCCCGATCCTCGACTCGAGTAGGGCCACCCTGGCTGGGGGTGATTGTCTCTTCGCGGGGCGCCCGTGGAAGGGCTGCAGCGGGAGATGTCACGTATGTGCGTGTCTTGCCCTCTATGTGGTGTTCAGCCGGTGAGCTTGGAGGGGAGCCCGTGATCGGACATGCAGCCGATGACCATAGACGCAAGTCCATGACGAGCCGATCGGGTATCACGGTGGGCGGGGTGGACTTCGACACCTTTTACGGGGCGAATAGATCAGCGCTGGTCCGGTTTGTGAGGCTCGCCGGTGCTACTGACGACGAGGCCAACGACGCGGTCCAGACCGCGTTCGCTGCGTTATTGCAGGTCACCTATCCCATCAGGGAGCCGATGGGGTGGCTGTGCCGGACGGCGCTTAACGATTTTCGCCGTTCTAACCTGCGTGTCCCTTCCCGGCGGCGCAAGGTGATCGAACGCCCGATCGCGCCGTGGGAGATCCCTGAACCCGGCGCGTCTGTGCCGTCGGCTGCTGAGGTGGCGGCGGTTGCTGAGCAGACCCGAGTGGTGCTTACCGAGCTGGCCCGCCTGCCCGGCAAACAACGCCAAGTCATGGTCGCGCACTACGACGGGTTGTCTCATGAGCAGATCGCGGATCTGCTCGGGATGGGCACCGATGCTGTCCGCCAAAACCTGTCCCGGGCGCGCAAGACGCTCCGGAAACGACACGTGATGACCCGTAAGGATGCCTCATGACCTGGCACCGTGACCGTCCCACTGACGGCGACGTCCACCTCGACCAGTGGATCAAGACAGCTCTCGACGCCGAGCGCGCGCAGATGGACACCGCCTTCGATTTCCCGGCTGGCCTGCAAGACGTCTACGCCCGCGCCGGTCTGGCCAGGCCGATGGCCGCCGGATCCAGCAGCGACCTGACGCCGGGTACCGGAGGTCACAGTGCCGTCCAGGCCGTGGTCGACCTCATTGAGATGCTCGATGCGCTGCTGGGGGTGGTGAGCACCGCCGAGGAGGACACCTCCCCGCAGCAGGGCGTGATGTATCTGAAGATGGCTCGCCAGTTCCTGGCGCAGTTGCGGATTGGTCTGACCGCACGGCGCCTGACCCAGGCCCGGGCGGTCCAGCTGGTCGACACCATCGCCCACAACCTGACCGAGACGGACAAGATCCTGCGCGCACAGCAGGGAATGTCACTCCACGACGCTGTGCACACCCGCATCGGTGAGCTGCGAGACATCGGCGGCGATGTGAACCACCAGACGCAGCGGCTGCGCGAGAAGGTCCTGCTCCTGTTCACCGACGTTGATGAACCCGCACCCCGACTCCCCATCCCCACCAACTGTGATCACTGAACAGGAGCTGACCGTGGGTAAAGCAACACGCAACCGGAAACGCCGACAACTATCCACCGGCCAACCGAGCACCGCCAGCAGTGACCCCGCAAGCTGGCAGCACTGGTTACCCGAGGGGCCGCTGGATGGCCATGATCCGCAGACACAGGCCCTGCTGGCGCGGCTAGCCACCGAACACCACATGCCGTGCAAGCTGACGTACCTAGATGACCCGGTTTTCGGGCGGGGGGCGGTCCCGGTGGCAGACATCACAGCAGACGGCACCCTCATCCCGGACCTCAGCGGCACGGTGGATCCCATCCCCGTGGTCATGTTCGAACCGTGCCGGTGCGTGATAAGCCACGATTCCCGCACCGGCACCGCTCACGATCTCCTCACCGAGGCCATCATCGCGGCTGGATTCCACCGGATCCCCGCCGGACCCGTCTGGACCGGCCGACCCGCTGCGGGGTGGGGGCTTTACCGCACTGCAGATGGGCTCGTGCTGCGCGATGCCGATGGAGCCATCTACGCCGAAGGCACCACCGCCCTGGACCCGGCCTGGGTGTCAACAGCCACCAGTCTGGGCAGCGTTTTGGTCCTGCACGGGCCATGCCTGGGCATTCGCACTCCACCCGGTCGTACCCGGGCCTGTTACACCGTCGATGACCGCGCCCAGGAAATCCAACGGGGCCGCCGGGACGGACTCCTTGCCGGTGCCACCGTGACCTGGCACCGGCAACCACTCGACGAAACCCTCAGCTGGGTCCTCTTCCAACCAGGAATGTATTCCCAGCCACTACCCATCGCCTACATACCCCTGTGGGAATTCAACCGTCACGGCGGCCCGGAGACCTTCGGCTTCACCCCCTTCGGCAGCTTCGCCGAAATCCCCCAAGCCCACGGCATGGTCGCGCACATCACCGACACCGACGTTGACCTCTACCGTCCAGACGTCGACCCCGACCTCAGCTTCATCTGCGGCTATCACGCCGTCGAAGGCACCACCGACGGCCGCTACGCCGCGTGGAAGCAGGCCGCTCTGACCACCCGGCAGCTTCTCCTGATCACCGGACGCCGCGAAATACCCACCGGACCGAGTACCCAAGCCGCAAACCCACCAGCCTCCTACAACCAAACCTGGGAAGTCCTCCACGAATCACACGTCGCCGTCGTCACCACAACCCCAGACCACCCTGCCCCGCTCACACTCTAAAGAGACACAAACCCCCGGACCTCGGGAAGTCTCCAGTCATCGAATCCACGGTAAGCCTCAATCGGTCACTCGGAATTTGAGTATCGCCTCTCACACCCACGATCGGCCGCGAAAACGCATCAACCAATGTTGAGCGTCCCGCGTTTTGCGTACGACGGTGTCGTTGAAATTCATATGTCGCGGCGAGCTTCGTAGTCACAGTGACGGTTTCATCGTCGCGCTGACACTGCTCGGGGTGGCGTCAGCGCATGCGCCGAGGAAAGCAAGGAGGAGTACCGCCGCGTCGCTTCCGCTCCTCAGCGCGTGACCGCGCTTGCGGTACGGGTCGATTTGCCCTTGAGCTACCGGGAGGCATTCGCACGGTTGGAACATTGCTCTCTACCAGTTAACTCCGGGGCATCCCTCGAAGCCGTGCGCCCGCCGCCGAGACCGAACGCATTAACCACACTCCCCAGCCCGCAGTGTTCAGCCTGTTGGCGTGCCGGTAGGCGGCGCGCAGGGCGACCCCTCACCGCACGGGCAGCTCGGCGGCGATCTCATCGATCCCGCACCCCTGATCGAGCGTGGCCACGCGCAGCGGGTCCCGGTCAGCTCGATTACCGGTCTTGGTCTGGGCCATGCACCCCTTCCGGAGCCGTGACGACATGCGCACCTGATGGTTATCCGCAGGCACCGTACTCCCCCGATAGTCATACTCTTGCGGGTATCTGGGGAAAACAACCCACAACGACCGTGTTTCCGCTGGTTATCGCGCTGCGATCGCGGGAGAAAGCCCTCCCTGCGCAGGGCGGGAGATTCAGGAGCAAAACGGCTTTCATATTCACGATGACTGACAGCGTCGAACGCAGCGACACCCACTCCACGGTCACTGCGACATAACCCGCGCGCTCTAGATTCCCCGGCTCGGCGGTGACGTGCCTGCCAGCAACCCCGCCGAACCGGGTCTCCCCACCACCCAGAAAGAGCGATCGAGGAAATCCACATGATACAGACCCACACCTGCGTGAGTGTCCATTGCGATCAGTGCGGGGACGCCCTGGGCAGCCCAGAGCTTGAGTTGCATTATCGCACCGAGGGCGTCGCGCTGAGGGCCGCGACCGCCGCGAGGTGGCGGGCTGGTTCGGGTGGCCGGTGGATGTGCTCAGCCTGCGCGCCGGTCCTGACCTGCGAGGTCAAGGGCCACCAGTTCAGCCCGTGGCGTCACCCGGTCCTGCCTAAGGGACTGGTGGCAGTCAGTGAGTACCGGTACTGCCGCCGGTGCTGCGAGCTGGAGTCACGTCCGGCCACCCGCAGGGGCCATGGCGGGGGTGAGCCCCGATGAGCGGCACGTATGCCGGGGTGGTGCTGGTCGTGCTTGCGGTACTCGCCGGGCTCGGCGCGGTGGCCGGCGCCGCCCGGGGCATGACCGCCAACACCACGGGGGTGACCCCGTGAACGTCTCGCACGGTGATGTGGTGCTGGTGGCGCTGACCGCCCTGGCCGGGTTGGGAGCGCTGGTGGCGTTTCGCTCCGGTGCCCGGGGCGCCTACCGGGTGGCCCGCCAGACCCAGGAAGTGACCCGCATGGGCGCCACCCTGGGTCGGGCGCTGGCCGTGGGCGCGGTGATCGTCGCCGTGCAGTGGGCCGTGGTCGGCTTCACCACCGACCCCCGCGCCTGGGGTGTGGTGCTCGGCGTGCCCGCGCTGTTCGCCGGTTCGACGGTGGCCCGGATGTTCACCGTCACCGAACTCCTCCGCGGCCCGGGCTCGGGCCGGAGGAGGTGGCGGTGAGGAACACCTCCCGCTGCCACGGGGTGCCCCCGGCGGGGGTGCTCAGTGAGGCGCAGCGCCTGGCACGGGACGCTACTGCGGCGGCGGAGCTGCGCGGTTGGCAGACCCACCCTGATGTTGTTGCGCTGCGGGTTGAGGAGATCCGCACCCAGCTGGACCGGTTGATCTGGGCCGGGATCGTGCTCGGACTGTGTTTCACCATGACCAACGTCCAACAATTCGCCGCCGCCGGCGCGCGAGTCGGGTCGCTGGCCTGGTGGTCAGCCTGGCTGATGGACCCGATGGTCTCGCTGGTGCTGCTGGCGGAGCTGCGCGCTGAGCAGGTCACTACCCGCTACCAGGTCCCCACCGGGATCTGGCCCCGGGTCGCGAAGTGGGCCCTGCTGTCGGCCACCTATCTGATGAACACCTCGACCTCCTGGGCCGCGGGGTCCGCACCGGGAGTGGTGCTGCACTCGGTACCCCCGCTGGTGGTGGTCATCGCCGCCGAAGCCATCACCGACGTGCAACACGCCCTGACCGAGTGCGTCCAGCGCGCCCACACCACCGCCCTTCAGCGCGCCGAACGCACCACCCCCACCGACCAGCAACTCAGCACAGCACCCATGCAGTGAAGACCGGCCTAGCGCCACCGCACGCGGTGCTCCGTGAGCGCTCCCCTGTCACCTCTGGTGAACGCCCCACGGGCGGCCCTGGTGGGCACTCCGTGAACGGGGCCGATGACCGGGTCGTGGGCGCTGCCGGTGAACGCGGCCGGCCGCACCCGGTCAACCCACCAGCACGGGATCCCCGGCGGGATCCCCGGCGGGATCCCCGACCGGCCGGTAAACACCGGCGCGCACCACGCACGGCGCACTCAGGTGCCCCCAAGGGGCGCAAGTTGCTGGCCGACTACGCGGCGCAGGCCCGCTCGGCGTGGACACCCGGGGTGGTGATCACCCCGGCCTGGGTCCGAGGGGTGACCGGTTGCTCTCGCGGGTTGTCCTCGAAGGTCGCCGCCGCGCTCAACGCCGATCCACCCACTCCTGTTCCTGACCAGACCCCGCAGGCCCGGACCGAGCCCGAAGGGAGAACCGCGTGAACAACCCCCCGCACCCCGACCACCGCAACAACGCCCCACACCCGCAGGACGCACCCGGCACGCCCACGACCGAACACACCACGGGCCCCGCCCCGGTAGCGACGTTGATTCCGTTGCCGGTGCTGGAGGGAGAGATCGTCCGCGAGCGGGGTGTGGCGCGGCTGCGTGCCCGGGTGGTGACCTTCGCCCGGGCGGCAGCCACCTCGCCGCAGGCCGTGCAGCTCAAGGCGGCGATGGCCTACCGGGCTCGGCAGGCACCCCACGACTTCATCCGGCTGGTGTGGTTCTTCCTGCGCGGGCAAGCCCGGTGGGCGGTCAAGGGCTGGTGTTGGATCACCCACGGTGACTTGCGTGCCGATGCCCGGGCCGCGAGGCTGGGCGGGGACTCCGAGGTCCGCCGCGCGGCACAGGAGATGATCCGCACTGACGGACACGCCCGGTGGGCCAGACTCGGGAACGCAGCCCGCCTCGGGCTGACCGGCGGGCTGTTGATCGCGTTTCTCACCGGGTTGCTCACCCTAATCGATGACCAGGTCCCCCGCGACCAGATGTGGCCGTGGCTGGCGACCCTCTACACCGTCCTGGGCGTGCTCGCCATGCTGGGCGCCTGGCTGTGCAAGGTGGCACCCCTTGGGTGGGTAATCGCGGCGGTGTGGGAGGGCCGGGACCGCACCCCCGGCGCGGGCTGGTTGATCCGCCCGTCCCGGGAGGACGCGGACTCCTGGGTCGATGAGCGGATGATCTCCCGAGCCCTCGCCCACCTCGGCATCACACCACTGGACCGGTTCTTTAAGGAGGGTGGGGAGCTGGTCTACACCGTGCCCGCGCGGGTCGATGGGGATGGCACGTATGCCCAGATCCGGCTCCCATTGGGGGTCGAGGCGGACATGGTGGCCGCGCGGCGTAAGCGATTGGCGGCGAACTTGGGGCGGGCTGCGTTGGAGACCTGGCCCACCGAGGGCAACGAGGCCGGGATCCTCGATCTGTGGATCGCGGACAAGGGCCGCTTGGGCAAGAGCGCTGGCCCGTGGCCGCTGCTCAACGAGGGCAATGTGGACGTGTTCACCGGGGTGCCGATCGGGAAGACCCAGCGGGGGCTGGTCATCCACGGGCTGTTCTTCGAACGGAACTGGCTGGTCGGCGGCCGCCCCGGGCAGGGCAAGACCTCCCTGGTACGGATCCTGGTGCTGGGGGCCGGGCTGGACCCCACAGCGGAGATCTGGGTGTTCGTGATCGCCCAGAACACCGACTTCGAGCCCTGCAAACCCCGGCTGTCCCGCTACGCGGTGGGGATGGGTCCCGAAATCGCCGCCGCCGCCGTGCAAGCCCTGGCCGACCTGCTCACCGAGATGGAACGCCGCGGCAAGCTCCTGGCCACCCTGCCCGGCAGCCCCCCGGCCACCTCCCGGCGCCTCGCTGACAAACCCGGGCTCGGGCTGCACCCGCTGATTTGTGTGATCAGCGAATGCCACGAGCTCTTCGGCCACCCCACCCACGGGAAGGAAGCCGCGAAACTCGCCATCAGCGTCATCAAACAGGGCCGCAAGTTCGGCATCACACTGATCCTGGACACCCAATCCCCCACCGCCGCCTCGATCCCCACCGACGTCACCCGCCACGTCTCCTGCGGAGTCGCCTTCTCCGTCGCCGACCACGAAGCCAACGACGGACTGCTGGGATCCGGTAAATACCGCGCCGGAATCCGAGCCACCGAGCTACGGATGAACACCGACCGGGGCACCTGCGTGGCGGTCGGGGTCAGCGATGCCACCTTCGAACTACTCAACACCTTCCACGTGCCCTACGCCGACGGTGCTGACAGGATCACTCCCGTGGTCAGTCGCGCGATGGCCGCCATCAACGAGTTACACCGCACCGGCCAGCCCACCACCCACCACGACCACCACGACCCTCACGGGCCCGCAGAAATCGACCACCTGACCAACATCGACCAGGCACTCCGCGGGGAACGCCGGGTCCGGACCCAGGTAGTGCTGAGCAGGCTGGCCGAACTCGACCCAGCCACCTACGAGGGATGGGGCTTCCACGACCTCACCACCACGCTCGCCCGCCACGGCATCAAGCCCGTCAAATCCCGCGGGGTCAAGTCCGTCCGGGCCGCCGACATCACCCACGCACTCACCCACCGCGCCACCCACGGAGAGTGACCATGAAAGAGGGATCCGAGGTGGGGACCCGACCGGGGACCCGGGGAGTTCTCCCCACCCCCATCCCCGCCCCTACCTCCCCACCCTGACCAGCCACAACCACCCACCGGGGACCCGGGGACCCCACCCACACCCCCAAACCACACACCCGAGAAACCCGAAATCCACGGGCTGGCACGCCCGGGGGACAACTCCCTCCCCCGACCCGACCCGAACCGACAACACCCCACACACGACTACACAAAGTCACCAAAAAAGCGACTGAGACATAACCACCCCCCACCCCCACCGACACCGCCGCGATGCGTGCGGCTCTGGTCAAGCTGCCGACCACCCAACCAGCACCACCACCCCAGCCACCCCGACTGCGGTCGAGCTCACCCGGGCTGCGCTGTCCAAGCAGCACCACACCCACGACCCGACGGTGCGCTTCCGCCCCCACCCGCGCAGCGACTCGCCGTACTCACCTCCGCCCTACACGCCGGGCTGAGCGAACTCGCCGCCATCGCCCTCGGCTGGCTCGACACCCTCCCCTCTTCCACACCCACCCCACCCCCTACCCGAAAGACCCCCTCGTCATGACTGAACGACCTGGACCTGGACCACCCGACACCGTCGCCGCCGAACTCGGCGTGGATGAAATCCAAGTCCTCATGTCCCGCATCCGGGCCGCCGCCGGAGGCCGTGCCGGACGCCTCACGCGGCGGCGGAGGGCAGTCGTTGGCTCTATGGGGTCTCGTTGTAGTTGGTGAGACGAGATTGTCCCTGTTCCGGGATTCAGATGTTCGGGCCTTCCATCGGGGTTTTCTAAGGTGGCGACGGTTGTCCCATAGCGCGACCAAGAGGGAACTGCTGAAGCCGCGTGCTGAGCAAGGGGTGTCGCTAACGATCGCACGACACAAATACCCCGCCCGGCACCGCATAGGGAAACCATATCACCTGAGACATGCCTATAAGCAGATTTTCGGCGCGGATCATTGGGTGGGTGCGAACATGACAGGTAAAACGTCGAAGGGCCTACACGAGAGCCACTTGTGGACCGAAACCGGATCCATCGCAGATAAAATTGCTACGGCGTTATGCTCCGCTGAAGCAGAAGCATGTATGCAAGTCACCGGGCTGCCACTTGTACCGCTACTCCCGCCGATGGCAGCGCCGTCTCTCTACTGCGTATTGACACCCATTGATGACAGAGGACGCCTTGCAGACCGGTCACCGATACGCGCCGTAGGGTGGCCGCCAGGGCAAACGATCACAATCTCAGTAGTTCAGGAAACAGTGATCATCGTCTCTCAGTCCAACGGCGCCGAGTGCATCACTCGACAGGGGCATCTTCGGTTGCCTGCGCGTGTAAGACACATCTGCCGCCTTATTTCAGGGGACCGCCTACTCATTGCAGCAGCGCCGGAACCGGGCGTCCTAGTGGCGTATACCATGCCATCCCTGGAATCAATCCTCCTCAAACACCACCTCTCGGCGCCACGCCACGGGGCAACCAAATGAATGACGCCGATCTCGACGCGGCTCGGTTCGTGCTTGCGCGCATGGGAATCACACCCGAGCAGCTGCTCAGAACAGAGCGCACAACCAATACTCATATGCCGACGTTTCGTGAGTACATCGGACAAGTCTCCGACGCTGTACCAGTCGGAACGCGGCGCGCTTACCAAACCTACTGGCGACGAATAATAGATACATGGGGCGACCGGCGCCTAGACGAACCGACCTCTCTGGAGATCAAAAAGCTCTGCGAGAGCGTCAAGGCATGCGCAGTAACTCGAAAGAACTCACGGGGAGGTCGCTCCGCCGCCGAACACCTCATCGCCGCCCTTCGATGCCTCTACCGATACGCCGCCGCAGACGGCCTCATCGCAGACGCCGACAACCCGGCAATACGCGTTGCAAAGCCCAGGAGACTCCCCAGCACCCGCCGCGCTATCCCCGACCATCGACTGGCGGAGATCATCAAAATTGCGGGAACCACCGGCAACGATCCCGAACTCGACACCCTTCTCCTAAGACTCCATACCGAAACAGCGTGTCGCAGAGGCGGAGCCCTAACACTCCGACCATCCGACCTCGATACTGATCAATGTCTCATCCTCCTGCACGAGAAAGGCGGGACGGTGAGATGGCAACCGGTCTCTCCGACACTCATGCACCACCTCTTGATCCACAGTAATGAGCGAGGCAACGGTTCACACGGGCAACTGCTCTGCTACCGAAACCGACAACCCATCACGGCACGTCGCTATGATCACCTGTGGTCCCGGATTGGACAACATCTCCCCTGGGCCGCGACCCAGCAAATCAGCACCCACTGGCTCCGGCACACAACACTCACATGGGTCGAACGAAACTTCGGATATGCCGTCGCACGCGCCTACGCCGGACACACCGGAAAAAGCGACGCCGGATCAACGACCACATACATCCGAGCAGACCTACACGAAGTCGCCACCGCCCTAGCCGCCTTGACCCGAGAACCACACCCACTTGCCGAACAAGGGCTCTGAGCATTAACCGATACGGCAATTCACAGTTCCCGCACCAATCCTCGACCGAACGCCACAAATCACCTGCCTTGCACCGCGATAACGGCGAACGCTCACGCTGGGCGCCCGCGCGAGGATTGCAGTCTGCCACCAAAGTCGCTTTGCGCGGCACTCAGGAGACCTGCGGCTGCCACTTCACTGGCCTCCGCCCACGACCCGCGACGTGATCGGTGCGTGAGGTCGTGCACAGATTTGTTCAGGCAGCCGCTCGGCCTGTTCGACGGAGCGCGGGCGTCGGGTTCGTCGTTGGGCCGGTTGCGCGGCCGTGGGGGTGAGGCCCCAGGGTTTGGTGACGGATACCGCGATCGCTGTGACGAGCGCGACCAGGGCGCATATGCGGGCGGATAGCACGGTCATCGGGTCGAGTGCTCCGGTCGGGCTGGTGAGCCCGGCTGCGGTGATGATGGCGGCGATGCGGAGTTTGACGCCGATCCAGTGGTGTCGGCGTAGTCCCCAGGGTTTGTGTGCGGCGAGGGTGATCCCGGTGGCAAGGGTGATCGCGGCAGCGGGGGTGGTGATCCAGGCGCCCAGCACAGCGGGGATGGGTTTACCGGCGAGGGTGAGCGCGATGAGAGTCGCGTCGGTCCCGAGCCAGCTCGCGGCGGTGGTGATGTGGGTGATGACCAGGGTCGCTCGGAGCCAGCGGGGCAGCGCGGGTCTCATGGCCTGTTTCGTATGCCATGGCTTTGCTTGATAACACTGTGCGCGGGTGAGGCGGGTTGCCGCGCCGTCCCCGGTAGCAAATCTGCTATCGAGGACGACGTCGCGGTCTAGGCGTCCTCGGCATGCATCCACAGTGCCTTGAGGAGATCGGCCGGCAACGGGACGCCTTGTCAGGGTCCAGGCTGGCACCCGCAGCAGCACGCCACCGCTGCGACAGCGACCAGTACCGGCACGCCAGGGCACAAACGGGCCGGATCCGCTTACGACACGACCGGTCGGACCACCGCACCGAGCCACTGCAACTGTCCGGGCCACGCGAGCGCCACTGATGACAATAAATCCGTCAGACGGGGGACTCGACCACTACGCACACGCCCTGAACCAGCACAAACTGCTGGCTGTTAGGATAACCCCGAGGCTTCGGCACCCGCGGATTAAAAGTCCCCTGCGCCGAGTGTCGCGTAGTGCCGGGCAGTGATGGTTGGGTCCGGTTAGTGCAGGTCAGCGACCATCCGCGGTAGTTTCGAGTGTCGCCTAGTGCCGGGCAGTGTCGGGTTCGCACGAAACTGCGGAGCCCGATAGGAGCCCGGCACTAGGCGGTTAGTACTGCAACGGCAGTTCGGGATCATGGGGGTCGGTGACCGGTTCGGCGCGCCGGTTGACCTTGGAAGAACCGGCGGCGCAATACCGGGTGGCCGTCGCGCAGCCGGATAAGCAGGGTGGTGAACTCGGTGACCACTCGGAAGCCGCGGGCCCGCTCCCAGTCCACACGAGGTTTCGTTGTCCTGGCAGTAGGCGTTGTTATTGTCAGTCCCCGACGCTCACCCCCGGCCCCCTCCACACGACACCAGTCGCGCGAAGCAGACCCGAGGACGGTGGTGTTACCCATTATTTGAAGCCCGTCACCATCAATCGGAGTTGGACAGTGTCTCGTTCCAGGTGCCCGGCTACCGTCTAGCCACGCCGTTACCGCGTATGACGCATGTCGGTCAAGGAATACC
>JAICSB010000141.1 GCA_025937115.1 Pseudonocardiaceae bacterium
GAAGCCGGCGGTGGCCCGGTTGGCGTGGTATTTCGGCGAAGGCGAAGGCCTCGGTCATGTAGCCGGCGTAGGAGCCGCATTCGGCGCGTTCCTTCGTGGTGAGGTCGTCGTCGGCGATGACGTCGGAGATGCCGATCCGGGCAATCAGCGCAGGACATGCATTCGTCCAAAACCTCCGCCGCGGTCACTACGAACTCGGCATCGAGGAACCCATGACACTGCGGGTGATGGCAGCTTTCACCGAGCTGACTCGAGCCATCTGATCGGGAAGACCACCAGAAACGCATCCAGGCTGCTGCTACCGCTACGCACAAAGCAACAGTGCCTATCTGTATCGGGCGATCGACCAGGACAGCCAGGTCATCGATGTGCTGGTCTCCCAGAAGCGGGATCTGGTGGCCACTCGCCGGTTCTTCATCCGCGCCCTTGAGTACGGCTCACGTCCGACCGAGGTGACCACCGATCAGGCTCCGGTGTATCCACGGGTGATCGAGGAGCTGATACCCGCCGCGCGCCATGTCACCGAGCAGTATGCGAATAACCGCATCGAGGCCGATCATGGGCTTTCTGAAGGCTCGGCTGCGGCCGATGCACGGTCTGAAACGGCTGCGCGCGGCACGGGTGATCAGCGCGGGCACGCGTTCGTCCAGAACCTCCGACATGGCCACTACGAACTCGGCGTGGATATCGATCCACGGCATCGGCTCACAGCGATCTTCACCGAACTCACCCTGGCCATCTGATCGAAGCAGTCCGCCGGAGTCCTCGTCTGCTTCCCGCCAACGCAACAGACCCGGTAGCTGCGAACACGGGTGACAACGGCAGATGACGGCGTATCCAGCCACAGCGGCTCATAGCGCCAGTGCGGTCGTTCTGATCGTCCGCTGGGCGCACCGCAACGACGCATCGGCTGGAACCTTCACACCACTAGCCGGGCTTCGCGCCATCCCAGCCAGGCATGCTCCCTGGCTGGCTTGCCCGGTGGCGCTGTCCGTGAACTCGACGCCGCCGACGTTTCTGTCCCCTCCACAGGTCGGTCGTGTCGAGTTCATGGACAGCGCCACCGGCACACACGCGAACTATCACCCTGGAGTCGACCTAACCCTCACAGTTGACTCGAGATTGACGGCCGTGCCGCATAAGCCCTCTAACCGGCTAGCTGGGTGCTCTGCCCCCCACCCGTCCACCAGTCCAGTCGGATGAAGGGCGGTTCGAGCACGACAATGTTGACTTTGGCCGCTCCGAGGTGGTATGCGAGTATCTGGTCTTTCGCGGTGAAGTCCTCGGGCATCTGGCCGACCAGGAGACGGATCTTCACTCTCGTCACCGGCCCGATGATCACCGCGACCACCTCCGGAATGTGGACGACACGGCCGCAGGCGACGCTGTAGTCGGTCTGGATGAGGCCACATCCAGCGAAGACGTCCTGCACGCGCCAGGCAAGCTCCTGCTTGTTGCGCTGGTGTGCGCGGACAAGCTGCAAGGCGCGGTGCCGCGCTAGCGGGCGCAGCAGCGAGGGGAGGGGACCATCCGGCGGGATCTCTTCGTAAGAACGCGGCCCGGGGTAGGAGGGGAACATGATCACTGGCCCCTTTCTTTATGGGTATACAGGTTCGCGGCCTGAAGGTCTAACGCCGACCTAAACGGTCGAGTGAATCGCAACGTGCGGAACCGAATAGATTGCCAGCCGGTAATCTAACCGAGTACCCACGGAACGCTAGTGTCAGACTTTAATGTTCAGTTGTTTATCAGCATATTCCGATTTCTCGCGAGTTGGTATTCTCATTATCACGCTGGTCCCAGTTTTTCCGAAGCTGCCGCAAGGCTCGCGCTCGAGTAGGTCCGATCCCGCCGAGCGGGATCCCGGTGATGCGGGCGACCTGGTCGTAAGAGCAGGGATTGTCCGCGAATAGCGTCCGCAGCACAGCCCGTCGCCGCGGTGACAATTCGTCGACGAGTTTCCACAACATGCAGCTGGTGTGAGCATCGATGGTCCGCCGCTCCGGGTTTGCTGAAGGGTCGGCGACAGTTTCTTCCGCCATATCAATGAGGTTTGGTCCATGCCTGGTTTGGCGTAGAATGCGTAGACATTCGCGGCGGGCGGTGGTTACAAGCCACCCTCCCAACCGCTCGGGATCTCTCACTTGATGAGCACTTTCGGCCAGCCGCAGCCAGGTCGCCTGTATCGCGTCGAACGCGTCCGCCTCCTGGAGTCGGAATGACCGCACCGTCGCTGACACGAACCTGCCGTACCGGCGAAGGATCTCACCCCAGGCCACCGGATCGCCATCCCTGATCCCGGGTAGCAAGTTAGCCGCACCTTCTGTGGCGTTGGCGGGGATGCATTTGCTAGTGGCAGTTGTCATCGAAATATGACCCCTTGATGCTTGTCGACGTGACCATCCGAGCGACTTCTTAGAGGCGTCAAATACACCCAGTTGGCCGTCCCGCTTGACAAAGAATTGGTGGCGACTTGAGTCGGATAAGAATTCTGCCACCCACGGTATCCGGGTTTCACCTCCGATTGAAAACAGCATCGTTGAGGTTTCCGGTCATCGCCATGGTGCTGCCCTCCGATAGCTGGGCTACTACCTGGGCTAAGTGTGATGGTGGTGCAGCGCGGTGAGCTGAGTAGTTAGCTACTCAGCTCACCGCGGGTGCGAGTACTCAGATGCCATTGATGGCTGGCTGCAGCGAGGTGGGCTGAGTAGTTAGCTACTCAGCCCGGAGCCGGTGTGGGTACGCAGATCCTGTTGATGGTTGTGGACCAGCGTGGCGAGTTCGACGCGGTCGGTCGTGCCAAGCTTGACGCAGGCACGATAGAGGTGGTTTTCGACAGTGCGGACCGACACCACTAGCCGCTTGGCGATCTGGCGGTTGGACAGTCCCCCGGCGGCCAGGGTGACAACCTCGCGCTCACGGACAGTAAGTGGTAGCGGTGCAGTGATAGCGGCCAACGCGGGCGTGCGGGCGCCTTCGCAGGCCTGCGCCAGTCGGTAGGCGTCAGTGGCCGCGGCATGCGCGGAGCCGGGTCGACCCTGGCGACTGTATGCGGCAGCGGCTTGAGCCGCGGCATCAGCAGCCAACAGCAGCGCTCCCATCGTCTCCAATCGGGCCGAGGCGGCATGCAGTGCGGCGCCATCGTCGGCGGCTAGGGCAGCGGCGTGCGCGGCCGCGGCACCGGCTCGGGGCCCGTCGACCTGGGTGGCCAGCCGGGCGAGCCGATCGGCCACTGTACGGTCGCCGAAACAGACCGCGGTGTGCAGGGCGAACACCTCCACCGCGGGTTGGGGTTGCAAGGCGGCCACCTCAGCGGCTTGGCGCGCGAACGCGGCGGCTTCGCTGACACCGCCTTCCGCGGCGGCCATCCACGCCTGGGCGAGAAACACGTCCGGTTCTGTCAAGACATACACCGGATGGCGCGCCGCGGTCATCGCCTCGAAGGTCTGACGTCCCGACGTCGTTTCACCCGCCATCGCTAGAGCTCCGGTGAGTCCGACCAACCCGAAGAACGACCACCCACCGGGATCTGCACCCTGAATGCCTGCGATGGCTTGGCGGTACCACCGTGCCGCTGTCCGGACCCGACCTCGGGAGATTGCCACCAACGCGCACATGAAGCTGGTCACGACATTGGCAGGTCCAGGGGTGTCCTCGCAGCGCTCCCGGTATTGCCACGCAGCCTGATCGGCCCGATCCAACAGACCACCCAGGACCAACCCGCGTATCCAAAAGAAAACGACGACAGCCGCGTGGTGCAGCCCGAGCTGCAATGACTCGACGAGGGCATCGATTCGCCGCAAAATCACGTCAATCCCGTCGTGGCGGCCCAAGCCCCCACATGCCTCAAGGCTCCCTAGCCCCCCGCATGCCACGGCGAGACCCCAACTGGCCAGTTGCGTCGCGACTGAAGAGCAGTGCGGATGGGCGAGCACCTCGGCGGCCGTTTGTGCTGCCTGCACAGTTCGACCGAGAAAGGCGTCAACAAGCGAGCGAATTCCGGCTATCTCTAGGGCGGCGGCCTCGTCAGAAAGGGCGCCCTCGATGTCGTCGAGCACGGCCTCACCCTCAGCAGGCCGTCCGAGAGCCCACACCAAGCCGACTACCCGGTAGATCGCTGCCCGGGCTCGCTGCGCATCCGTGCGGGTCAAAGCGCCAAGCGTAACTAACTCCGTGTCGGCCTCAGCCCCCCGGCCGGACCAGGCCAGTGCATTGACCAGCAGCAGCCGGGATTCGAATCCACCGCCTGCGGCCACCGCGGCCCGCGCGATGCGCTCGGCCAGGGTAAGATCACCCAGTTCATTGGCCCGGCGGGCGGCGGAAGTGAGCAACACCGAATCCGCCCTCAGATCAGAATCCAGCATCAATATCGCGCGACGCAGCGTGTCACCAGCCCGACGTCCACCGGTATCGGCCAACGCGCACGCGATGCGACCGCACAGCCCGCGAGCGTGCAGCACGCCCATCCGCCCCCGTTGCACCTCCCCATACAGTGGGTGGGCCAACCGGGCCTGCAACCGCCGCCCGTCGAGGTACACCTCAACAAGCCCACGTACCTCGACCTGCTCCACCGCAACCGAATCAGTCAGCGTCACCAACAGCGGTATGCCTAATGGTTCACCAAAAGCCAGCACATTGAGGACGTCTCGCTGCGCATCAGGGAGCTGACCGATCCGAGCCGACACCAATTCGGCCAGCCCCGGCGAGAGCGCTGGCTGTCCTAACCACCGCCACACGCCGGTAACCTGCCGCAACCGCCCAGCTTCCAGCTCACCATCAACGAGCTGTTGCAAATACAACGCATTGCCCCGAGTAATAGACCACAACCGGCGTGCCGTGGCGTTATCCACCGGCCCACCCAGCCTGGCCTCCACCAAAGCTGCGGTCACGTTCCGGGACAGCGACTGAAGCTCCAACCGCGGTAGATGCCCGTCCTTCCACAATGCCGTCACCGCATCCGGCGCGGTCTCCCCGGTACGCAGCGTGAGCACCACCCTCGCCGCTCGGTGCACTACCAGCTGGTGGATCAGCACCGCAGAGAGCTCATCCAGTAAATTTGCGTTGTCCACACCGATCATCACACCCGACCGACCCGCACCTGCCAGCAGGGCCTGACTGGCCTGACCCACCAATCGAGCCGGATCGGGCCCGAGCATCCCGAGCGTGGCAGCGAACGCACCCAGTGGCAAAGCCCGCGCCGAGGCCGTCGCCACCGCCCACCGAACCAATGCACCGCGCTGCTCGGCCACCGCCAGCGCCTCCCGAGCCAGCCGGGTCTTTCCTACCCCAGCCGCCCCAGCCAGCACTACCCCCATCGGTCCGTCTCTACGACGGACCAACTCGCTGATGCGACTCAGTTCGTCGGCTCGCCCAGTCAGCGGCCACCCCCGCGGCACCCTAAGAGAGTAAGGACCCACCACAGAATTCCCGGGCACGGAACAGTTCACAGAGAGCTCCACCCCCTGATGCCCCCAGCGCAGCCACGCCAGGGGCCAGGCAAGTGTGACGGGGCGGAAAGGGCCGGTGCCCAACACCGATGCCAGATAGACCGCTTCGCGGGTGAAACGGCATCCTCTGAAGCAACCCGGTGGACAAGTTCAGTCACCCACCACGAGCGCGAGGTCAGGAGCGGATGCCACCGTCCACGAACAGCCTGACATGGCAACCGTAGGCGGTGACGAACCTCCGCACACTCAACCGGCACACAACAACGAGAGCACGAGTAAACCGGTAAATACCTCCTGCCGCCCCTCCATCGGGTGAAGCTATGAGGGTGCTGACGCGCTGACGGATAGAGCAGGCCGCCATCAGGTTGTATCCGTAGCGCTTGGCGTGCTGCAGCCAGCGGCCCTCAGCTACCTCTACCGATCACATCTCTGCGGCCTGAGACGGTCTGGATGCCCGTCCGATCCTGACGGGGATGGTGTCCGCAAGATCAGGATCCGCGGGCCGTGGCGGCCTGTTGTCCGGGGTGTGGTGGCGAGTCGATTCGGGTGTACAGCCGGTATGAACGCAGGCTGGCTGACGCTGCGGTGGCGGGTCGACGGGTGGAGATCCGGCTATGGGTGCGCCGGTTTTCTGCGGCGGCGACGACTGCGGGGTGCGGACCTTCGCCGAGTACGTCGCTGGCCTGACCGCGCGGTATGCGCGGTGCACCGTGTTGTTGCGGGGCATGCTGGAGTCGATCGGGGTGCGGGTTCGTCCCTCAGGGCCCAGGGGCCGTCGGCCCGACCGGCGCGCCTCCGGCTGCGGCAGCCCCGCGCGGTGATTATCTTTCCTAAGGACAGTGACGGCTGGGACGAGGGTGAGTTCGACATGGCGCAGGTCACGAAGAGCGCGAAGGAGTACGGCGACAAAGGCTTCCTGCGGCGGTTGACGCTGGCCACGGCGTGGGGCGAGGGCCTCGACGGGTTCGACCTTGGGGTGCTCAGCGTGGTGCTGGTGCCGTTGTCGAAGGAGCTCGGGATCTCGCCGGTGTGGGCTGGCTTGATCGGGGCGTCGTCGCTGATCGGCATCTTTTTCGGCGCGCCGATCGGTGGTTTCCTCACCGACCGGTTCGGCCGCAAGCAGCTGTTCCTGGCCGACATCTGCCTGTTCGTCGTCCTGGGCGTGTTGCAGGCGTTCGTCGCTGAGGGATGGCAGTTGTTGGTCGTGCGGTTGCTGCTGGGTGTCGCCATCGGGGCCGAGTACTCCATCGGCTCGTCGATGCTGTCGGAGTTCGTGCCGGCGCACGGGCGTGGCCGCCGGGTGTCCTACATGCTCGTCTTCTGGTACGGCGGCTACCTGTTCTCGGTGGTGGCCGCCTACGGCCTGCTCGATGGCCTCGGCTGGAGCTGGCGCGCGACGCTGGCCACCAGCGCGATCCCGGCGCTGGTCGTGCTGGGGCTGCGGATCGGGCTGCCCGAGTCGCCGCGCTGGCTGATGCTGCACGGGCGCACCGACGATGCCCGGCTGATCATCGACCGCTACCTCGGCGGCGAGGAGCACATGGCCGAGGCCGACTACGGCTCGGACACCAGGAACGAGGCCGGCTGGCGGCAGCTGTTCGCCCCGGGGATGCGCTCTCGCACCTTCTTCGTGTGCACCTTCTACATCTGCGTGGTGACGCCCTACTTCGCGATCTTCACGTTCGCTCCGAAGGTGTTTGAGTCGCTGAAGCTCAACGAGATGGCCGGCACGATCTTCGCCAACGGCATCGCGTTCATCGGGGCGATCGTCGGCATGCTGACGATCGAGCTGATCGGGCGCCGCCAGCAGTTGATCGGCCCGTTCTGGGTCATGGCAGTGGCGTTGCTGGTCATCGGGCTGTGGGCCGGTGCGCCGCCGATGGCGCTGGTCGGTGCCTTCGCGGTCTTCGCGTTCTTCAACGCCGTGACCGGCAACCTCACCGCCGTGTACCCGATCGAGGTGTTCCCGACCGATGTGCGGGCCACCGGGGTGGGCATCGCCAACGCGTTCAGCCGGATCGGGGCTGCGGCGGGCACGTTCCTGCTCCCGGTCGGGATCGAGTCCATCGGCCTGCCGTGGTGCATGGTGGTCGGGGCGGCGATGTGCGTGATCGGCGCCGTCGTGTCCCAGCTGCTCGCCCCGGAGACCACCGGCAAGTCGCTGAGCCACACCGGCCTGGTCGCCCCGCTCTCGCCAAGGATCGCCCCGGCCTAGGCGCTGACGAGGTGGAGATTGTCGAGTGCGCGGAAACTGTCGGAAACTCGCCAGGCGGGCGCTCCAGGTGCGAGTCGCCACTCGGTCAGTAGCGGAAGCAGCTGCC
>JAICSB010000357.1 GCA_025937115.1 Pseudonocardiaceae bacterium
GGAGCGGTTCGTCGGCGGGCACGTCCATGCGGCCGCCGTGAGTCGGCCGTGGCAGGGTAGGAGGGGCCGGTGCGTGACGACGGAGAGGACCGACCGCGATGAGCAGGGCCTACGGGTACACCTCTTACGGCGGCCCCGAGACCGAGACCTGGTTCGACCGCCCTGAGCCGGCGCCTGGTCCTAGCGAACTGGTCATCAAGGTCAAGGCTGTTGGGGTCAACCCGGTCGACTACAAGATCCGCAGCGGTGCGGCGGCCAACCCGCAGGCGACTCCACACTTTCCCCTGGTGCTGGGCGTTGAGGCGGCCGGTGTCGTGGTCGCAGTCGGTTCCGACGTCAAGGGATTCGCCGAGGGCGATGAAGTGATGGGCAGGACGGCGCCGGACCACGGCAGCTACGCCGAGCACGCGGTGCTGCTGGCCGAGGCCACCACGCACAAGCCCCCGCAGGTCAGTTTCGTGCAGGCAGCCGTGCTGCCGGTGGCCGGTGGGACCGCCTGGGATGTGCTGGAGAAACTCGGCGTCGCCGAGGGCGACACGCTGCTGATCAACGGCGTCGGCGGTGGTGTCGGTGTGATGGCCGCACAGCTGGCGCGCAACCGTGGCGCGGCAGTCTTCGGGGTGGGTAGCGAGACCAAGCGGTCGATGGTGGAAAGTCTCGGAGCCATCCTGGTGCCCTACGACAGCGGCCAGGTCGTCGAGCAGATGCGACAACTGCTGCCTGGCGGAGTTGACGCCATCTTCGACGTGGTAGGTGGCGAACCGATGCGCCATGTCGCCATTCTGATCACCAACCCGGCCCGGATCGTGTCGGTCGCCGACCCTGGTGTCGCGGACCTGGGAGGCAGCTACCTGTCGTCCGGCTCTGCGGGCGTTCCCGCCGTCGCCGATCTGGTCGCCGCAGGCAAGGTCGATCCGAAGGTGCTCCAGACGTACCCCTTCGACGAAGCGCCACAGGCACTGCGAGCGGTGGAGTCCGGTCACGCGCTCGGCAAGATCGTCATCGACCTGGAGCAGACCACTGAGGTGTGATCGGATCAGCTCGCGCCGGTGAGATTGCTGAGGTGCTGGTGCACGGCGGCGGTGGTCCGGTCGACGTCGCCGGTGGCGAGGAGATCCAGCAGGCCTCCGCGCAGCACGGCTAGGACGAGGGTCCGCTGCGCGAGGCCGGCCTGGCTGTCGCGCTCGGCGGGTGGCTGAGCGTCGGCGAGGACGGTGAGCCAGTCGTCGACGGTTGAGCGGGCGAAGCCGGCCCACGGGCCGTCGGGGTCGACCAGGCTGCGCGCGTACCCCTCGACCCACAGGGTGAGCAGCGCGCGGTGGTTCCCGGCGGCGAGCCACGCCCAAATCTCGGTGGCAGCGTCGGCCAACCCGGCACGATCCCGGTCCCGCAGGAGGCCCAGCAGATCCAGCTCGTCGGTGCGAGCGCGATCGAGCAGTGCTCGGACCAAACCGTCCTTGCTGCCGAACAGGTACAGCAACACCCGGGGGCTGGAGCCCACCGCGGCGGCCAGCGGCCGCAGCGAAAGGTCGCCGAGTAGAAGACCACCAGGCCGCCCAGCAAGCGCGTGAGCAGCGGCGCCGCCGCAGGCCGTCGACGAGCTGGCAGACTTGGGGTGTGGGCTGGTGGCCAGATCGACGCGCTGCGCGGTCGCGTGGCCATCGTCGCAGGGGCGCTAGCCCAGGGCGGCCAGACCGAGCAGCTGCACTGAGCGTTCGCGCATTTCGACCTTGCGGACCTTGCCGGTGACGGTCATCGGGAACTCCTCCGCCACGTGCACGTATCGGGGGATCTTGTAGTGCGCGAGCTTGTCGGCTGCGAAATCCCACAGCGCCTCGGCGGTGAGCTCGGGCGCACCTGTCCGCAGCCGCACCCAGGCGCACAGCTCCTCGCCGTAGCGCGCGTCGGGGACCCCGATCACCTGAGCATCCAGGATGTCCGGGTGGGTGTAGAGGAATTCCTCGATCTCCCGGGGGTAGACGTTCTCGCCCCCGCGGATGACCATGTCCTTGATCCGCCCGGTGATATTGAGGTAGCCCTCGGAGTCCATCACCGCGACATCGCCAGTGTGCATCCAGCGCGCCCGGTCGATCACCTCGGCGGTCTGATCCGGCTGCTCCCAGTAACCGAGCATGACCGAGTATCCGCGGGTGCACAGCTCGCCCGGGGTCCCGCGCGGCACCGTCAGACCGGTGTCCGGGTCGATGATCTTCACCTCGAGGTGTGGGTGTACCCGGCCGACCGTGGACACCCGCCGCTCCAGTGTGTCGTCGGCCCGGGTCTGGGTGGATACCGGGGAGGTCTCGGTCATTCCGTAGCAGATGGTCACCTCGGTCATCCCCATCCGCCCGACGACCTGTTTCATCACCTCCACAGGGCACGGCGAGCCCGCCATGATCCCGGTCCGCAGCGACGACAGATCATAGGAATCGAAACCCGCGTCAGCCAGCATGGCGATGAACATCGTGGGCACTCCGTACAGCGAGGTGCAGCGCTCCTGCGCGACCGCCGACAGGGTCGCCGCCGGCTCGAATGACCGCGCCGGGTACACTAGGCAGGCGCCGTGGGATGTGGCCGCCAGGTTGCCCATCACCATGCCGAAACAGTGATAAAGCGGCACCGGTACGCAGACCCGGTCGGCCTCGGTGTACCCGCACAGCTCCCCGACGAAGTAGCCGTTGTTGAGGATGTTGTGATGCGACAGCGTGGCGCCCTTGGGGAAACCAGTGGTGCCCGAGGTGTACTGGATGTTGATCGGGTCGTCCGGGGACAGCGTCGCCTGCTTGCCGGCAAGCACCGCCGCATCACCGTCGCGCACCGGTAGCTGCGCCCACCGGGTGGAACCGATCAGCACGACTTGTTCCAGGGCAGCGCAGCGGGGCCGCACCTCGGAGATCATCGTGGCGTAGTCTGCGGTCTTGAACGACTCCGCCGCGACCAGTAGCCGGATCCCGGCCGCAGTGAGGACGTACTCCAGTTCGCGGCTTTGGTATGCGGGGTTGATGGTGACCAGGATCGCGCCGATCTTCGCGGTGGCGTACTGGGTAAGCAGCCACTCCGGGCAGTTCGGCGCCCAGATGCCGACCCGGTCGCCCTTGCCGATCCCGACGGCCAACAGCCCCAACGCCAGGGAGTCAACATCAGCGCGCAACTGTGCGTAGCTCCACCGGCGACCGCTCGGGCAATCGACCAGCGCCTCCCTGTCACCGCATCGCGAGACCGTGCGGTCGAAGTTGTCTCCGATGGTGTCGCCCAACAGCGGGACCTGGGAAACCCCCGAGACATACGACACAAGCGCGGACACCACGGTCACGATGGCCTCCTCCTAGGGCGTCAGGCGCCCTCCCAGGTAGGTCAATGAAGTATGACCGAGCCGAAATCTGCATATCAGGGCTGGTAGTGGATCAGTCACCCACGGTTGACGTCGATCGCCTCGCGGAGAAGGTCGGCGTGGCGCGCGGTCTCTTCGAGCAGGTGTAGCAGTACCCAGCGCAGCGAGAAGTGCTGCCCGTTGTGCAGCGGGTGCACGGACAGCTGGTCGAGGCCCGCGGAATTGGCGACGACGGCCCGGCTGCGAGCGCAGGTGTCCCGGTAGCGCCGGCGCAATCGTTCGGGCTCCAGCTCGGCGGCCGCGCGGAACTCCCAGTTCGGGTCGGTGTCCCAGTCCACCCCGGCCCACGGCTGGCGCTCTGGCAGGGCACGATGTTCACTCTGGGCCACCGTCCTGGGGATGGCCAGGTCCGATCTTGGTTGACCATCGCTACCTGGTCACTACGTTGTGGTCGGATCCGGCGGCGCATCAGCGATACGCGTCCCAGGATGTTCCGCGCCTTCGCGCCCGAGTTACCATCGACGACGATCTTCGTGCGATGGCTGGCCACGGCCTGGCTCTGGAGCCGGCCTGGCGTGTCCTGCCGGACGCGAGGATTGCGCCCTTGGCGCACAGACGGTGGCCTTAACGGCGAGGTTCGCCGAAGCTGCGTTAGCAAGTCAGTCCCATAAGCCCACACCCTGCCAGGCAGGTGGCCAAGATGAGCCATTAGGTTCCATTTAGCCGGCGCCGTGCAGGTGCGGCTCCAGCTCACGCATGATCGCGGTTCGCGGCCTAGCGCCGACGAACTGGGCCACCACCTCGCCGGCGACGAACAGCGCCAGCGTCGGCATGCTCCTAACCTGGTATTTCCCGGTGATCACCGGGTTAGCATCGACGTCGATCGACACGAC
>JAICSB010000477.1 GCA_025937115.1 Pseudonocardiaceae bacterium
GAAACGCCGCGATCAGCAGTTCCCGCTGCAGCCGGATCAGACCGGCGAGGTCGTCGGCCTGCCGTCGCCAGCGCGCCTCCGGGCGGCGACGCAGTGCGCCCAGGCCGGTGCATGGTGCGTCTACCAGCACTCGGTCGTAGGCCCGCTCCGGCAGCCCACTGTCCCGGCCATCGACGATGTGCACCGTTACCGGCAATCCGGCGCATGCCTGACCGACCAACCGGGCCCGGTGCTCGGCCTTTTCCACGGCATCCACGGTGGCCCCGCGCGTGGCACTGAGGGAACCCAGCAGGGCTGCCTTGCCGCCCGGCCCGGCGCACAGGTCCAGCCAGCGGGTATCGGTGCCGTCTAGCGACACCGACGCCAACGCAAGAGTGACGAGCTGGCTGCCCTCATCCTGCACCTGCGCCAGGCGATCGCGTATTGGGGTCAACTCACCCGGGTCGCCACCACCGGCCAGATGCACGCCGCACGGCGAGTACGGGGCAACCTGACCGCCGGTCAGCTCGGCCAGTTCGACGGCGCTGATCTGCCCTGGGCGCGCAGCGAGGTGCACCAGCGGGCGCTCGTCGTCGGCGGCCAACGCTTCGGCAAGTTCGTCCAGGTCACCGCCGAGGGCGTCGGCGAAGGCCTGTGCGATCCACCGCGGATGGGAATGCGCCATCGCGAGGTGGCCCACCGGGTCGTCGTCAGCGGCCGGCGCCACCGCCTGTACCCAGGCGTGTTCGTCTTGCTCACCGACCCGGCGCAGCACCGCGTTGACGAAACCAGCCGCAGCACTGCCACGACCGGCTCTGACCAGGTCCACAGTGGTGGCGACCGCGGCGTGCGGCGGCACCCTGGTCCGCAGCAACTGGTAGCTGCCCAGCCGCAAGGCGTCCAGCAGCTCGCCGTCGATCTCCGAGAGTGGGCGGTCCGCGCAGGACTGCAGCACCGCGTCCAGCAGACCCTGCGCGCGGCATGTTCCATAGCACAGCTCGGTGGCCAGCGCGGCGTCGCGGCCGTTGATCCCACGCTGCCGCAACAAGCCGGGCAACACCAGGTTGGCGTACGCGTCACGCTCGCGCATCGCTGCCAACGCGTCCAACGCCGCCTGCCGAGACGGGTCGTCCACCGGTGGCCGGGACGGCCCGGAGCGCCGCCGGGGGGGCCCGGGACGAGGCGGTCGGGACGGCTTGCGGGGCACAGTCACAGCCGCACCAGGGCGCTAGCCGTCACTCGAACCGCTCCCCAGGCTCCGGTCGGGCACCGCGGGCCCAGTCCGGGGCGGGCATCGCTCGCTTGCCTGGCGCGGTGACGTCACCCAGCCGCACCGCTCCGGTGGCCGTGCCGACGAGCACTTCCCGTTTGGCCACATGTAGCTCACCACGAGCGAGCCCATCAACGTCGCGAACATCGGCGACTCGCACTGGACCAAGGCCGATGCGTTGGTTCCTGAATCGGGTCCAGGCGCCCGGGGCCGGCGTGACCGCGCGCACCTGGCGGTGCACCGCGAAAGCCGGTGCGCTGAAATCCACGTGAGCGTCTTGCGCGGTGAGCTTCGGTGCGTGTGAGACGCCATCGGCTGGCTGGGGCACCGGGCGGATAGTCCCGTCGGCGATCCCGTCCAAGGTGGCGACCAGGAGGGCCGCTCCGGAGCCGGCCAGCCGGGACAACAGCTCCCCCGCGGTGTCCTCCGGACGGATCACCTCGGTGACCGTGCCGTACACCGGACCGGTATCCAGTCCCTGATCCAACGCGAACGTCGATGCGCCAGTGATCTTGTCCCCGTGTCGGATTGCGGCCTGCACCGGCGCCGCGCCACGCCAGGCGGGTAGCAGCGAGAAGTGCAGGTTCACCCAGCCATGCTGGGGGATGTCCAGCGCCGCCCGCGGCACCAACGCGCCATAGCCGACGACCGGGCAGCAGTCCGGAGCCAGCGCGGTCAGCCGGGCCAGGAAGTCCGGTTGCGCCGGGCGGCGCGGCGTGAGCACCTCCAGCCCAGCCTCATCGGCCAGCGCGCCCACCGGGGAGCGGGTCGGTCGTCGCCCGCGTCCGGCTGGCGCGTCCGGCCGGGTCACCACCGCGACGACGTCGTGCCGGTCGCAGCCCAGCAGCGCCTGCAGCGACCGCACCGCCACGTCGGGTGTACCCGCGAAGACAAGTCGCACCCCTCAGCGCGCCTTACCGAAGCGCGGGCGCGGACTGGTGAGCTGGACGGGCACCAGCGCATTATGCCCGGTGTGTCCATCAGCCCAACTGCTGCGGGTCGAGCTGGATCCGCAGCGCGTGAGGTGTTTTGCGCGCGCTGCGCCCGGCCTGCAGCGCGGCCAACGCGCTGGCCAGCGCCGAGCCGTCGGAGCGGGGAACGCGGATCAACAACCGTTCCCGTTCGCCCTCGGATTCCCCCGGAATAGGTACCGGACCGAGCAGGACGGCCTCCGGTGGCAGATCAAGTGACTCGCCGGCATCCGCCAGCGTGGCCGGCGCACCATCCACTGCGGCCATCCGCGTCGCGGGCGGGAAACCAACCTCCGCGCGCGCCGCTAGCTCGGCCGCGGCGTGACCGGCCGGATCCCATCGGATCAGGGCCTGCACAGCAGCAAGCGACGCCTCCGCGACCACCACCACCCGGCCGCCGTCGGTTGCTGGCTGCACCATCGCCGCCGCGGCCATCCACCGCCGTAATGCCTCCTCTGCCGCGCGAAGATCGGGGCGAACCAGCAGCGCAGCGGCATCCAGCAACAACGCTGCCCCGTATCGGGCCAGTGGCTCCGCCCCCGGCGTCGCGACCACCAGCGACCGTCCCGGCGGGATGCCCGTCGGGACTTCTCCCCCAGCAGAGGTATACAGCGGCACCCCGGGAAAGGCGCGGCCGAGTTCCTCCGCGGTGCGGCGGGCCCCGATCACCATCGCTCGGAGCCGGCCGCCACCGCAGGCCGGGCATCGGTAACCGGCCTCGATCGTGCCGCACCACCGGCAAGTGGCCGGACCGGCGGTGAGCAGCGCCAGCGGGCCCGCGCAGCGCCGGCAGCGGGCCATGGCCCGGCACTGCTGGCAGGCCAGCGCGGGTACATAGCCGCGCCGTGGCACCTGCACGAGAACCGGTTGATCGCGGCCTAGCGCCGCGCGAGCCGCTTCGAAGGCCACTGCGGGCAGCCGGGCCGCGCGGGCCGCCGGGTCCCGGGCCAGCTGGCTGTCGTCCTCGCCGATCGCGGTGACCCGTGGCGCGGCGGCCCGCACCACATCGCGGGCGGCGACGATCTCGTGCGCCCA
>JAICSB010000638.1 GCA_025937115.1 Pseudonocardiaceae bacterium
CCAGAACGTCCCAACACCACTCGAACGAGCGAGAAGGTCCGAAACGCACCTCGAGATGATCTCGATCATCGACCGCAGGGCTTGATCACGGTTTGGGTGCCTGAAGTGACATTACATGTCACTCAACGCACCGAAACCGTGATCATGATCTCGGAGGGTTCGGGCTGCGGTCCGATGGCGATGTCCTCAAACGTGCCTCACCCCACCGCCACGTCACCTACCAACCCAGCCACCACCTCGGCGATCCGAGGCGAGCCCTCTCTAGGTTCCCTTTCTGTGAGGAGCTTGTGCTCCGAGGAGTGAACAAACAACTGATTTGCCCACGCTGCGGAGACGTCGTTGCCGACGCGGTCTACCAGCGGTGGACGGGCCGCCTCACCATCGGTTAGTTGTTAGTCCGGTGTGGTGAGCTAACGCCTAGGGCGATCCCGGAGGCAACCGCTACCGCAGACGCCTTAGCATTGTCGCGCTAGCCCGGACGGGAAGTGATCACGGACGTTGCAAGCTCGGTGAGGACCGCGATGCCGGCCGTGTCGATGTCTTACCGGATGACCGCGGCACATTCAGGGATCAGCCACTACCACATCTGAGGTGATATGGCCGACGACGAACCCGGGACCGAGTCGCCGAGCATGGCTAGCTTCTTGTTAAGTTTGCGCTTAGGTGGCACCGACCCTCCCTACGGCACTATCAGTCCCGCTGAAGGAACCGGGGCGCAGGCCTTCCATGGTTGGATTGATCTGATGGGTGCGATCAACAGGTTACGCGGATGGGAGGAGATCGAACCAGACGCGCGCCTGTTCTCAGAAGCGCTCGACGCCGATCCTTGTCAATAGCGAAGAAAACCTAAACCGAGCCTCCAGCCGTGCGTCGCGCTGAAATGCAAAATGTGCGGCTAGGGGTTCGTTTTGGTGGTCAACTCGGCCGCGTCGCCAGCGAGCGCGGCGAGAATCAGGGATCGCGGCGGCACCGAGGGCCGAGCTGCTGCGCTTTCCGCGTGCAGCGCGCGTGCGCGGTCCAGCAGCTCCGGGTCCCCGGCAAGCCGATCGACCGGGTCGAGCGCGTTGATCCGGCGCGCCACGGCGCGCAGCAGGGCGGGATCTCGGACCGCGGCCGGGTAAACAATGAAGCGCAGGAACAACGGGACGCTGACGGCGGGGTCGGTGATGTCGATCGGTTCGCCGGACCACCACCGGGCGCGGTCCCGGTCCTCGGCGCTGACTGCGTGAAACCGCGCCGACGCGTCAGCGCCGACCTCGGATTCGAAGCAGGTGACCAGATCTATGTCGTCGGTTGCGTGGTCAGCAACGTCGGCCAGGCGGACGGCCTGCCAGAGCGACAAGGACGCCCCGAATGCGAACGTCGGGTTGGTGTGGCAACGCGCGTCCCCGATCGGTATCAGCCCGGTCAGCAGCGGCCCGTCGTCGTCCACGAGATCGAGCAACTGATTTCGCAGTTGCCCCATCGGCAGTACAGCGCTCACCGGGTCCGACGGCTCCAGCCAGGCCGCCAGCCCCGGCAACCGGACAGCGATCCGCTGGAACGCGGCTGGGTCGCGCAGCTCGCGGAAACCGCGATCCCAGGGCGGGACCATAATGCACAGGCAGAACGTGCGATTGTCGCCGATAAAGGTCGCGAAGGCCAGGTACCCGAGATCGCCGCGGGGACCGCCGAGCAACGATGCGTACGGCGGCATGGGCTCGCCGTCGCGGACCCGATAGTGCCGACTGTAATAAAGCAGGCCACACTCGGAACTGACCGTTGGCAGCGGCCGGGCGCCGGCCGTTGCCAACCACTCCGACGTGCGGGAGCGCCGTCCGGCCGCGTCCACGACAAGATCCGCGGTCAGCGACTCCCCGCTCGCCAGCTTCACTCCCACGACATGCGCGGCGTGACCGCGAGGACGCAGGCGCAGCCCGGTCACCTCAGTCCTGCGGTGGGTAACCCGCGGCTGCGCTGCGACCGCGGTGTGCAGTGCGGCATCGAAGACAGGGCGCCGGCACGCCACGGTAGCCAAGTCCTCGTCGCCTGCTTCCCTCGCGGCATCACACAGGAAGCTGTCTTGTTTCACCTCGGTGGCGCCCACCTGACGTACGGCGGCGTACACGTCCGGGAAGCGGTCGCGGAGCACGGCACGAGCCAGCCCGAGGAAGTTGTGCGGCTGCCGAAACTGAGCGATATCGCGCCGTTGCCACCGCTGAAACACCTGGTCCGCGGACCAGCCGTCGAACGACTGCATGTCACCTCGGTCAAG
>JAICSB010000169.1 GCA_025937115.1 Pseudonocardiaceae bacterium
GCAGGTCACGCAGGTTGCACCCGTCGAGGCTGATCCGCCCGGCGCTGGGATCATAGAATCGCAGCATCAGCTTGCTCAGCGTGGACTTGCCGGCCCCGCTCGCACCAACGATGGCAACGGTCTGCCCTGGGGCGACCGCGAATGTGATCTTCTTCAGCGCGAGGCGCTCGGCGCCAGGGTAGGCGAAGGTCACCGCGTCGAAATTCACCCAGCCCTGGGCCTTACTCCCTTGGCCGCCGGGCCAGCTACGCGGTTTGACGGGCTCGCGGACGTCGGGTTGTTGGCTGAGCAAGTCGATGATGCGTTCGGCGCTGGCACTGGCCGCATACATGGTGTTGGACAGCCGACCAGCCCCCCTGATCGGGCTGTAGAGCCTGCTGAGGTAGGTCACGAACACCACCAGTCCACCAACGGTGATCTGATTGTGCGCCAGCGCCCACACGCCCACTCCGAGGACCAGCACGACAGCCATGGTCTCGAGCAGCTCGGTCAGCGGTCGGTACAGCGCGCGCAGTCGCGTGGTGGCCATCTCGGCGGTGAACCGGCCGAGGTTTTCGCGGTGGAAGCGCTCGGTCTCAGCGTCGTGGCGATCGTAGGCCTGCACCAGGGCGACGTTGGCTAGGGTCTCCTCAGCGGCTGCGGTAACCGATCCCGACCGCCGTCGCTGCTCCCGAGAGGCTTTCTTGATCCGCGCCGAGAAATACCGTGCGATCGCCAGGAACGCCGGCGCGGCGACCATCGCCGCCAGCGCGAGATGCCAGTTGAGGTAGAACAACGCACCGGTGAACAGCACGATCTCGAAGGCGTAGGACAGCGTGCTGGTGACGCCGGAGAGCACCAGCGCCTCGATCGAGTCGATGTCCCCGGTCAGCCGGGACAGCGTGTCGCCCAGCTGGCGGCGGTCGAAGAAGTCCACCGACAGCCGGTGCAGGTGATCGAACAGCCGGGTCCGCAAGTCCAGGACGAACCGCTCCCCCAGCCAGGCGGACAGCAGCTCATCGGAGAACGAGGCGAGCCCCTGGGCCACGCCGATCCCGAGGTAACCGGCCGCGATCGCGGGGAAGGCGTGGAAGTTACGCGGGATCAACACGTCGTCGATCAGCAGCTTGAACATCCAGACCTGCGCGGTGTCCAAGAACGGTCCGACGGCGACCAGTAGCAAACTAGCCAGCAAGCGACCCCGGTACGGGCGGGTGGCGGGCCAAAACCAGCGGAAAATAACCCGGATCCCAGCGGTGGGGGTAGCCGCCACCGACCCCTTTGCCTGAACCGCCGATGAGCTCCCGCCGGGGTGCTCCTCCCGCCGCTTCGTCACTGAAAGCCAGCCCTCCCTGCACGACGGCTGGGGCCTCACCCCAGCGTTTGTGAGGCGAGGCCCCTGCCGTTCACATCATGCCGTTACCGCTGAGCAGGCCCCTAGTCGCAGCGGCGGCCACCGCGGCTGCGGCGACGGCGGCCACTGTGCTCGTGGCGTCGGCGGCCGCCACTGTGGTGCTCCTCGCGTCCACAGAGGGCGCGGTCGAATGACTTGAAGTAGCCAGTCACGACTTCATCTCCCATTCATGATCAGCGATGGTCTTGTCAACCACCTGTACGAAAGATGTTCGTTTGACGCGCCGGGAACGTTACACACAATCATCAGCCGGTTACTTAACTGTCCGCGCACAGCTGGCGCCTACGGCGACTCCGCACCGTGGCAACCGCCAGTCGCAGCGCCTCGACGCACGCAAATGCACACACCGGCCGCCCGATCGCCGTGTTGGTGCCTGGGTTAGAACGGCCGACGTGCACAATGGAGTCAGGTGTGCTCCGCGACCTCCCGGATCGCGCTTTCCACCTGACATCTACCACCGATGAGGAGCGATGGCCGACCACGAATCCACGATGGACGGCGGGTGCGCCGACCCGGCGCTGTCCCAGGAACTTCGAGATGCGCTCACCCTGCTGCGTGAGCACAGCGACGACGAAGACTTCGGCACCCTGGTCGATGACGTGCTGACCGGTCGGTGCAGCCTGGTCGAGGCGTCGAGCACGGCGGCGTTCAGCAACGTCGTGTTCGCGAGTATCGCGCAGGAGTTCCACCAGCTGACCGCAGAGGAGAAGGCGCGTCTCGCCACCCAAGCCGGGTCATCCGAAGATGAACCAACGGCCTGCGGCTCGCCCTGCGCCACCTGCGCCGGGGTGTGCGCGCTGCGCGGCAGCCCTAGCCAGTGATCGAAGCGCTACGCAATAGCGGTATTGCTATCGAGTAGCTATATTAGACGCGTGAGCGAGACGATCAAGCAGTCTGAGCTCCGCAACAATAACGCGGAGATCATGCGTCGAGTGGCCGACGGCGAGTCTTTCACGGTGACGGTGCACGGCAAACCTGTCGCCGATCTGGTACCGCATCAGCGACCTGCCCATCGGAGAAGGCGCCTAGTTCCCGCAGCCGAGTTCGATGAGGCATTGGCAGCGCTGCCGGCCCTGGACGTGGGGCGGTGGCGGCAGGATCTTCGTGAGGCGGACGAGATTTTCGGAGCGGACGTGCCGAAGGACCCTTGGGAGCAGGCCGATAACAGATGACCCGGCCCACCGAGCGCAAGGTGCTCCTCGACACCTCGGTCATCATTAACCCACCTTCGCTGGGCACGGCCTCGTTCGCCGACGTGGTGAGCGTCAGCGCTGTCACCCTGGGTGAGCTGCACTACGGCGTAGGTGCGGCCCTCGATCCCGTCGAGGAACTACACCGCCGACATAGGTTGGCACTCTTGCTCAGTACCTACGATGTCGTACCGTTCGACGCAGGCGCGGCCGAGTCGTACGGCCTGCTCGCCACCATCGTCCGGCGAGCTGGACGGAACCCGCGGCCTCGCAGGATTGACCTCATGATCGCCGCCACTGCCGTATCCCATGGGCTGTCACTAGCGACCCGGAACGGGGCGGACCTCAAATACCTACAGCGCGTGCTCAACGTGATCGACGTGGACTAGCAGACGACGGACGTCACCGCGACCCCACCAGGCTGCGGCGCAGGCCGCCGTTGAGGAGCAGTGGGAGCTCCTTGAGAAGCTCGCCTACGACATCATCGTGAAGTATGCACTCACCTGCCATCTGCCGCATAAGTACGTTCGCGCACGCATTGATGAACACCTCACCCAGTATCTTCGTTGTGGTAGACGCTATCGTGGCATTAATCGTAGTGCCAGTACCAGGAAATATTTTGAAAAAACTTGCCGCCGTTCGGGCCACAGAGGCCACCCCGAGGACGGTCGCAAAAGCGGTAGCGACGGCTCTGGGGTCAACCTTGAATCCCATGATAGTGGCGATCTGACCCAGCATGCTGATCTGTAACTCGCTCAGCGGAATAGCATCGACAAGCGGGATCGGAGTAGCCGCGATCAATGCAGCCGTGCCCATGTTGAAGTTTACCGAACGCTTCGCCTCAGCGATCTTGAGCTCTAGCGAAACACGCTGGCAGCTGGCTAACGTATGCCGTTCCGCATCCGGCAGCTGATGATAAATCGCGCTCACGAGATCGGGAAGACCGAACGGTGCAAGCGTGACACCAGCGACGTTATCCTCTTCCGCCAGCGTCATGAAGCACTGCCCGTCGAGGACGGGAAGCTCGAGCGAGGTGAGGTACCGGGCGAACCTGTTGGCACGGGGATCGTCATAGGTGGGGCACTGGGTAAGCACCAGCGCCACCAGCACGTCTTTCGCCAGCGCTCGGACGATATCAGATTCAACCGTCTCGAAACGTTCGTCCCGGGTCCGGACGCAGTAGAGGCAAAAATGAACACGGGCGTCGTCGTCGTCCATCTGCCTCCTGATCTCAGTGAGGTAGGTTTCCGCTATCGATTCCGCCTCCACGCCGAGCTCGATGCCCGGCGTGTCGTACACGGAGATCGGTAGGTTCGGTTGCACATATCTTCGGATACTCTGGGTAATTGAGGTGCCCACCCCGACCGGGGCGATCGGCGCCCCAAAAATTGCGTTGACCAAGGTGCTCTTCCCGACACCGACGCGTCCGGCGAGCATGACGTTGAGGCGGGACCTGCCCCGCAACGCCTGAGAGAAGCCATCTCGGAAGAACTTCTCGAGGTTGAATTCGTCCTGACCCTCTGTATACCGGAGTAGGCCTGTCGATCCATCCATCGGGTCCCCTCTCAGCCGTTTTCCCAACGCTGGCCGGCA
Organism: Pseudonocardiaceae bacterium; assembly: GCA_025937115.1. The sequence continues at coordinate 4,177 of JAICSB010000169.1, forward strand.
TGGCCTACCTGCGCAAGATCAATAGCGCTGGTAGGCCGCGGCCGCGCTGATCTCGGTGGTGTGGCGGCACTGCTCTAAGACAACGACGTGCAGCGCGCGACGTTGCCTTGTAATTTAATGTCGATCTCTGCTGATCGGGGCAAATCGCCCGAGAAGATCGATTTTTCGATGCCCCGATACCGCTGGCGTCCGCCTGGCGCCGAGCTAGAGCACGCTGCGACCGTCAACGGCGCGCAGGTTTCAGTCGACGGTGCCCTCGATGATCGTGACGGTGCTGCCGTCCGGGAAGTGCGCCGGTGGGGGGCCGAAGACGCGCCGGCTGGTCTCGACCACTACGCGACCGAAGGCCCGGTTGCCGGCGGCCCCTATCGCCACTCCGATGCCGAACGGTGCGATCCGGCCGAGTGCCAGCACACCCTGCTTGCGCCCGTATCTGTTCAAGAACCAGCGACCCAGCGTCTTGTTGATCGCGGTGATGGAGGACATCGGGATCGCGTCGGGCAGCAGCGCCCCCCATTGCTGACCGCCACGTCCAGCCATCTTTTCGACCAGCATGGCGCCGTTGTCACCGAGCGCGACGGCGAGCACCAGCGTCCGCCGTCGCTCGACCTCCTCGACCCGGATCCCGTGCACCTCAGCGACGGCCAACGCGAGCAGCGTCGTGGTCTCGAGGAACAATGCCGTCTCACCGCCGGTGAGCGCCAGCGCGGCGACGGTCCCAACCCCCGGCGCGACCGCAACACCGCCCACGGCGGCTCCGGTGCCGGTGACCGTCGCGAGGTACTGCTTCTCCACGACAGCGATGATCTCGGCCGGGCTCGCCAGAGGTCGTGCTCGACGCAGCCGGGCCACGTAGCCGGCGACCGGCGACTGCGCAAGCGCGATTGCCTTTTCCAGGGCCCGGTGCAGCACAGCCGGCATCTCTGGACCCACGTTCAGACCTCCCACCGCGCCCAAAGCCTTGTGTAATTGCAGTATCCCGGCTCGAGCGGCCGCCGCTGCGCTAGCCGAGCTGGCCGCGGATCGCTCCCTCGGTGAACTTGTCCGTGTGGATGATGACGTAGTAGTCGGCCGGATGGTCAATGACGGCCTGAATCTTGTCTCGGGTACTGGTTGAGCAGCCACTGGCCGTACTTCCCGCCCCGGGAAAGTGCTGGTCATTGAAGAAATCAATCGGATGGGGACCGTCCTTGCCGCGCGGGGCGAGGTGAATATGCGACATGGTGACGTCACCGTGAAGGTCCTTCCACGACAGGGCGTAGCAGACTTTCTGGTGGGCGGCGTCGAGGTCGACTCGGGCTGAGCCGGTCGCGCCGTGGTCTCCGCCACCGGTGACCTCCTCGGGGGTCAAGTTGATGGTGTAATGACCGAGGCCTTGCGGCTGCGGGTCGTCCTGCGCGGCTGCCGTGCTCGGCAGGGTGGCGACGACGAGCAGCGACGACATCGCCGCGAGGCACGCTCCGAAACGTCCCAACATCGTGAACTCTTCCTTCCTGCAGTACCACGCGGACGAGCCGATCGAGAAGGTGTGCTGCGCACCGGGTGACGGGTGCACCACTATACGTAATCGCTGGCGCGATCCGGTTCGTTAGCTCCGTGTCGCGACATGTTGCGGCCCGCTACGCTCGCGGGCGTGGAACCGCTGCTGGCGGGGCGCCAGTTCGCGGCTTTCGGGCTGTCGCACTGCATGGTGATCGCGGTGCTCGTCGTGGTCGCAGCAGCGCTCGTAGCCGTTGGTCGGCAGTATCGCGGCACGCTCATCGAGCGGTGGTTGAGCCGGTCCTTGGCGCTGGTATTCGCCGGCTTCCTGATACCGGCAGAGGTCTACTGGCTGCTGCCGGGCCACGGGGAGATCAAGTACTCGCTGCCGCTGCAACTGTGTGACCTGGCAGCGATGGCCTCGGTGTGGGCTTTGTGGTCGTACTCCTCGACCGCGTTCGCGCTGACCTACTTCTGGGGCCTGACGCTTACCTCGCAAGCCTTCGCCAGTCCCGAGTTGACGGGTCCAGATTTCCCGTCATTTCAGTTCCTGTCGTTCTTCGGCATGCACAGCTTGGTGCTGTGGACGGCGATCTATCTGACCTGGGGGGTCGGGATGCGGCCAGAATGGCGCAGCTACCGGATCGCGGTCCTGGGCACCATCAGCTGGGGGGCGATGATGTTCGTGGTCAACCAGCTCGCCGGCACCAACTACGGCTTTCTCAATACCAAGCCAGTGGTCAGGTCCCTGCTGGACGTGTTGGGGCCGTGGCCGTGGTACCTGCTCTCCGAGCTGGTCGTCGGAGCCGCGGCCTGGGCACTGATCACCTGGCCATGGGTACGCCAGCGCACCCCCGCCCACCTCTGATTCCTGGGTATCGAGCCCGCTTGCGACACTGGTCTACGTGGACGATCCGGCACGGCTGCGCATTCCCTTCCCGTGTCAGCACGAAGGCTGTCTGCGCGCGGCGGCGATCGTCGAGGTGAGCCGGCGCGGGCAGCTCTACATCAATGACGAGCAGGACATCATCTACCGCGTCTTCCCCGACGCCCAGGGCACAATCCGGATCATCGGTTTCCTGCCATACACGAGTTTCGCCAGTCGGATTCCCGACCTTGCCGCGACCATCCTTGCGGTCGAAGCCGTTGACGCGGCCGCGCTATACGCGCTGGATCGCACGTGGATCCCGTTCTACTGCCCGGACTGCGATCGCTCGTTCTGCGAAGATCACTGGAACCTCAAGCCCAGCTTCGACTGGGGCTTTGACCACTA
>JAICSB010000534.1 GCA_025937115.1 Pseudonocardiaceae bacterium
CAGTGTGCTCAGCGTGTACAGCCGGTCGACCGCAGGATCAAGCAACGCGCCCAGCTTGCTGGACTGGTTCAGCAACCGGGCGAGTTTGCCGTCCAACCAGTCGGTAAGACCCGACATCGCGAGCACGAGCACCGCGAGCAGGTCATCGTGCGGGCCCAGCAGCAGCCACAGGAACAGCGGGACACCCGCCAGCCGGAGCAAGCTGAGTACGTTGGGCACGGTAAGCAGCCGGTCGGCCGGATCCGACGCCTTCGGCCGGGGTTGGCTCGGATGCCCGGCGCTGGGCTGGCGCTGCATGGTAGCTACTTTTGCATACGCCGGGTACTCAGCTCGCCAATACCGAATCTGTTCCGCAGCGAATCCAGCTCCCAGATCCTGCGACGAGCCCGCCGGTCCAGCTCCGCCACCAACTCCCTGGCCATCGGGTCAGGTCTGACGTACTGCGGAGCCAGCCGATCAGCGGCGTCCAGGTAGCCGATGGCCTCACCATCGCGAGCACCCTGTGCCTGTGCGCAAGCGCGTGCCAAGTCGAAGTAGAGCGCGCCGCCCCGCACCGGGGAGCCAAGAGTAGAGAGCAATCGGGGCACCTGGCTGTTAGCCCGCGCTGCGACCTCCGGACCGCGCTGGAGCTCCACAGCGACGTTGACCCCCCAAGTGGCAACGTTGGCAGGGCCAAAGTGCTGCAACAATGCGTTGCCCTCTCCGATACGGTGGGCCAACTCGGCGGCCTGGCTGAGGTGATCGTCGGCAACACCGTCCCGACTCTGTCGAGCGTGGTGCAGTGCGGCGGTCAAATGCAGCATCCCACCGACCAGACAAGCCTCGGCCAGCGCGGCTAACGCAGCACGCTGGGCATCCGGGCCGCCGGTGGCTGCGGTCACATGCAGTTCCGTCAGCAGCGCGCCCAGACCCGACCCCGGCCAGCCAGTCCAACATCGACAGATAGCCCTTGCTGATCCCGGCAAATCCCGCCACCACGTCCAAGCTCAACCCACGGCGACGGCGAATCAGCCGTGCGCGCCGTCCTATCTCCGCGGACTCCACACCTACGGGCGCACTCTCAGACACCTTGCATCACCCCATCTCGCCGTACGGGTGTGCGTGGCTGATGACCTAGCTAGTCGTCGATGGAGCCGTCGAGTGCTCGAGCGTGGGTGAAGTATGGAGCGACTTTGTTATCGAACATCGTTAGAGCAGAGCCGATGGCCATATGCATGTCCAGGTACTTGTAGGTACCTAGGCGGCCGCCGAACAGAATATTCCGATGCGCTGTCTCGATTTTGGCCAGCTCACGGTAGCGCGCCAATTTGGCCCGATCCTCAGGGGTGTTGATCGGGTAGTATGGCTCGTCCTCCTTGCCGGCGGATCGGGAGAATTCCCGAACGATGACGGTTTGATCAGCCGAGTAGTGACTCCGCTCCGGGTGAAAGTGCCGGAACTCGAGAATACGAGTGAACGCAACGTCGGCGTCGGCGTAATTCATGACCGGGGTTCCTTGAAAGTCACCGCAGTCACGCACGACTTCCTGCTCAAAGTCCAGGGTGCGCCAGCCGAGCCAGCCCTCCGAGTAATCGAAATACCGGTCCAACGGACCTGTATAAATGACCGGCGTACGTTCGGGGATATCGTCGCGCACCGCAAAGTAGTCGGCGTTTAATAGCACATCGATGTTCGGGTGCGCAGCCATCTTTTTTAGCCAAGCAGTGTATCCCGCAAGCGGAAGGCCTTCGTAGGTGTCGCTGAAGTAACGATTGTTGAAGTTATACCGCACCGGTAAACGGGTGATGGTTGCAGCCGGCAGCTCGGTGGGGTCAGTTTGCCACTGCTTGGCCGTGTAGTCACGGACGAATGCCTCGTAGAGCGGCCGACCGATAAGAGAGATAGCTTTCTCTTCGAGGTTCGTGGCATCCTTGCCGTCGATCTCAGCGGCCTGCTCGGCGATGAGCGCGCGTGCTTCTCTGGGCGTGAAGTAGCGACCGAAGAATTGAGATATCATTCCCAGACCCATAGGGAACGGGTAAGTTTGACCACGGTGGATCGTAAACACCCGGTGCTGGTAGTCGGTGAACTCGGTAAACTGATTGACATATTCCCACACACGGTTGTTAGAGGTGTGAAACAGATGCGCGCCGTAGCGGTGCACCTCAATCCCAGTTTCCGGCTCCGCCTCGGAGTACGCGTTACCGCCGAGGTGATGGCGCCGTTCCACCACCAGCACCCGTTTGTTCAACTGGGCAGCGGCCCGCTCAGCCACGGTGAGGCCGAAGAAGCCCGAGCCGACAACGACGAGGTCATACCGTGCGAAGCTCACGTCGCCGGAGGGTAGCCGTGGCAAGCTCGCGCCTCTCTGCCGGTCCGGTGATGCACGCGCTCTGGCACGTAGGTCATGGTTGGATCAAGACCAGGTGCTGCCGGATGAGCACGTCCAGCAAAGCACGGAACCGCTCTGTGGGGAGGTCGCTGGTCTGCGCTAGTTCGGCAACACTGAGTCGGCGTTGCGCGATCAGCGTCTCAAGCACTGGTCTGATCGCCGCTGCGAACGTGAACTTTCGACCACCAGCGATGAGCGTCAGCGTCTGACCTAGGCAGACGCGCTGCCGACGTGGCACCCTAGCGTCCCGGTCGGCCATGAACCGATCGATCTTCTCGGTGGCTGCCCGCATTGCCCGTCGCTCAACGAGCTGGTGGTGATGCGCTGAGCGAGCTTCCGCGCTAGAGAACCGCGGAAGATCCTGCCGGAATGCCGGGTCGTCAAGAAGTTGATCGAGGAGCCAGTGCAACCAACTCATGCCGGTGGCTCGGGTGAAGCCAAACGTGAGGTGCATGGACCATCCGCCAACGCCCCGCACGGTGTGCCACCACCCACGCGGCACATGCAGGATCTGGC
>JAICSB010000367.1 GCA_025937115.1 Pseudonocardiaceae bacterium
CCGGGCTCACCGGACCCGGGCGCCGCGGATCAACCAGCCGAGGGTGCCGGTATCGAACACGCCGGACCAGAGGTCGACACCGCCGCATGGGACCTCGTCACGGCCGCGCAGCAGGGCGACCAGAACGCCTTCGGCCAACTTTACGACCGGTATGTCGATGTGGTCTTCCGGTTCATCTTGTTCCGGGTGAGCGACCGTCCGCTGGCCGAGGACCTCACCAGTGAGACCTTCCTGCGAGCCCTGCGCCGGATCTCGTCGGTGAGCTACCAAGGCCGTGACGTCGGAGCCTGGTTCGTCACCATCGCGCGTAACCTGGTTCTCGACCACGTCAAATCCAGCCGGTACCGGCTGGAGATGACCACCGCCGAGATTCTGGACTCCAGCGCGGACGACCGCGGCCCTGAGCACGAGGTGGTCGAAGAGGCCACCGCTGCCGAGCTCATGCGCTGCGTCGCCCAACTGGGCCGGGATCAGCAGGAGTGCATCATGCTGCGGTTCATGCAGGGCATGTCGGTCTCGGAGACCGCGGCCGTGATGGGCCGCAATGAGGGCGCGGTCAAGGCGCTGCAACACCGTGCGGTCCGCAGGCTGGCGCAGCTGCTGCCGGATGGGCTGCGATGACTATCACATTCACCCCCGACACTGTGCGCCTGGGCGTAACTAGCCGGATAACCGCTCGTTGCTCCCAAGGACACGGCCCACGGGCCCGAAGGTGGTGAGGACGACGCGTACATCCGGGGGTCGGAGCAGCGACGGGCAAGAGCAGGACAACTTCGCCCGCGCAGTGGATAGCGGTATCCACGACGTCTCCGACCGGACCTTGCAGCGGGACCTGACGGTAGTCGCGGCTTTGCGCCAGACCGGCGCTGCGGTTGGGCCGACTACCGCGGAACGTGACCGGATGCGCCAGCGCGTCTTGGCGGAGTTCTCGTCGGTGGTTCACGAAGGCAACAGTCCAGTCCTGCCACTGCGGGCCGCTCGGCGGCGACGCTGGCTTCCCGACGAAACCCGTGGACGGGTGGTGGTGGCAGCGGCTGCGGCACTGTGCCTGACGATGTCGCTGTCTGGGATGAGTGTGTTGTTGTCCCGCGATGCAGTGCCCGGCGACGCCCTTTACACCTTCAAGCGCACCGCCGAGTCCGCCGAACTCGGATTGACCTTCGGAGACCAGCCCAAGGCGCTGAAACACCTGGAGTTCGCTGGCGATCGGGTGAACGAGATCGAGATCATGGCGCAACAAACCGACAGCGCCGGCAACTGGTCTGCGGGACAGGGCAAGTTCGTCCGGGTTCTCGATGACTTCGATTCAGACGCCGCTGCGGGCGCCCGGCTACTGACCGGTCTCGCCCTGCATGGCCAACCCGGCAGCCTGCCTGCGTTGCGCTCCTGGGCCGAGCAGCAGAAGGCCCGCTTGGCAGTGGTTCGCGCCGCCTTGCCAATGCCCATCAGCGCCCGGCTGGACAGCACTCTCGGACTGCTGGATCGGGTGGTCGCGAGAGCTTCCGCACTGAGTAACCGGTCCAACTGCATCACGATCACTTCCGGCGTCCGTGACGAGCTGGGTGCGTTGCCGGCGAAGGAAGCCTGCAGGCCGGTGCCGGTAGATGGAACCTCCGCGGCAGTACCGCTGCCGGGCGTTCCAGCTTTGCCAGCGGTGACCACACCCAGCGCAATCGTGCCGCCCAACCTGCTGCTTCATCCGCCTGCAGTGAAGGTTCCGGTGCCCGCAGAGAACGGTACGAACAGCCGGTCCGGGCTCCCCACAACCCGAAACCCCAGTGATGTTCTGCCGAACCCGACTCGACCCGGATCCGAGCGGTTGCGGCCGGAGCCGTGGCGGCCCTTCCCCGCGCACGATTCACCCGCGCCCACTGCGCCGCTGCCGCCGTGGATTCTGCAGCCGCGGTTGTTGCCACCTGGATAGCTGTCAACTTAATTCCACCCACCGTATGTCGAGTAGATCCTTACTGTTCGGGTTGCTCACGGGAAGTCATCACGGCAGTCTTGTGATCGGCTTCGCGCTGTGAGCAAGAGGGACGAGGAAGGACCCACTCCGATATTCAGGGCAGGACCCAGTGCCACCACGGCATGACCAGAACGGCCATCGAGATGGTCATCAGGACATCCGAAACGACACGGCCGTCCTGACCGCCCTGACCGGGCGAGGCGCCGCCGGGTTGACCCTTGTTGGCTTGGCTGTCGCGGAAGTGGAGACCGCACTGGCGGTTCGCACAGATCCTGTGGCGGCCGCCTTCTTCGACCTCGATAACACCATGATGCAGGGCGCGTCGGCCTTCTACTTCGCGCAAGGCCTGGCCGCGAGAAAATTCTTTCCCGCTGGTGCGCTCACGTCGTTTGCGTGGCAGCAACTGAAGTTCAGAGTAGTCGGCAAGGAGCTCAGCCTCGCGCAGATCCGTACCAGTCGGGAGCAGGCGCTGTCATTCGTAGCCGGTAGATCAACTGCGCAGTTCGTCGGGCTCAGTGAGGACATCTACGACGAGCTGATGGCTCACCGGATCTGGTCCGGCACGCTGGCGCTGGCACAGATGCACCTCGCAGCGGGCCAGCGGGTGTGGCTGGTCAGCGCCACTCCGGTGGAGCTGGCCACGATCATCGCTCGCCGCCTCGGCCTCACTGGTGCGCTGGGCACCGTCGCGGAGGCTGTTGACGGCATCTACACCGGCCGGCTGGTCGGCGACATCCTGCACGGTGCGGCGAAGGCCCAGGCGGTGCGAGCGTTGGCCATCAAAGAAGGTCTCGACCTGCAGCGCTGCACCGCCTACTCCGACTCAGCCAACGACATCCCGATGCTCTCGTTGGTGGGCACCGCGGTCGCAGTGAATCCGGACCCTAACCTTCGAGAGACCGCCCGGGCACGGGGCTGGGAGATCCGCGACTTCCGGACCGGTCGCAAAGCGGCCAGAACCTCCGCGGTGGGCATCGGCATGGCCGCGGGCGCGGTCGCTGCCCGGCTGGCCTACCAACGTCGCGCTCGCCCCTGACCGGCGCTCAGCCGAGGAACGGGTTGCGGCGCTGAATAAGTAACCGGTGCAGCGTCTGCTGGATGGTCTCGCGGATCTGGTCGGTGAGGTTGAAGACCAGCGTCACATCGTCAGCCGAGCCCGGCTCGTAGCCGTCGGTGCGGACCGGCTCGCCGAACTCGATGTACCACTTCGACGGTAATGGGACCATTCCCAGCGGCCCTAGCAGCGGGAACAACGGCGTCACCGGAAAGTACGGAGTGCGCAGCAGTCGAGCCAGCGGGGTGATGTCGCCGATCATCGGGTAGATCTCCTCGGCGCCCACGATGGAGCACGGGATGATGGTCGTCCGGGTACGCAACGCTGCCGCGACGAATCCCCCGCGCCCGAAACGCTGCAGCTTGTACCGGTCGCGGTAACGCTTGCCGAGGCCTTTGAAACCCTCCGGCCACACCCCCACCAGTTCGCCGGAGGCGAGCAACCGCTCGGCGTCGGGGACGCAGGCCAGCGTCTGGCCCGATTTGCGAGCTAACAAGCCGAGCAGCGGAGTGCGGAACACCAGATCGGCGCCGAGGATCCGCAGGTGCCGCCCGGCTGGATGCTCGTCGCGCACCGCGATCGCGGTCATCACCGCATCCAGCGGCAGTGTCCCGGAATGGTTCGCGACCACCAAAGCGCCGCCGTCGGCAGGCACGTGGTGGATGCCGATCGTCTCCACCCGGAACCACGTGCGGTACACCGGTCGCAGCAGCGGGAGCAGCACATGGTCGGTGAGATCCGGGTCGAAGCCGAACTGGTCGACGCCGTAGTCACCGGAGCACCGCCTGCGCGCAAACTCCAGCAGGCCAGCCAGCTCGCGGTACCACTGCGGCGCGATTTGATCGTCGCCCACGGCCACGGCAGTCGAGGGTCCCGCTGGCAGCTCGCTATCCGTCGCTTCGCCGGGGCGGTGCAGTGAGATCACTCGCGCTTGCGGCATCCTGCCCATCGACTACCGGAACCGGCCCGCGAAGCTGAGCACGCCTCGCTCCGCGGTAGCAATCCACTTCGGGTCGACCGTGGGCCGCAACGCTGCGCCACGGGCAAAATCGTCGAACGCCTGCGAAGTCGTCCAGCGCGGCAGGTAGCCGAACTCGGTGCGCAACC
>JAICSB010000601.1 GCA_025937115.1 Pseudonocardiaceae bacterium
GACCCGGTCGACATTCCCTTCGGAGCGCTCGCAGCAGCGGTGCTGGCCGCAACGCTGCTGGGTGGCGGCGCCGCCACCCAGCTGTGGCCGCCAGGCAGATCCCAAGCCCTCCTCGACACCGACCCGGAACCCGACGCTGGGGACCCGGGCCTCAACGACGCTGCGCCTCCCGAGCTCCACAGCAGTGTTGCCCCGGAGGGCGCGGACAGCTCTGCTGTGGAGCTCGGGAACGGTGGAGCGGACGGAGACTGAGCTGGGGACACGTACACTCGGCCGAACGGCACTGCGGGATCAACGGCACTGCGACATCAACGGCACTGCGGGATCGCGGCGAGGGAGCTCCGATGGCCAGGCGTGCGGGTTCCGGCGGCAACGACGCGGACGTAATCGTGGTGGGGGCGGGGCCGGCGGGTTCGACGGCCGCCGCGTACCTGGCGCGTTCCGGCCTGGACGTGTTGTTGCTGGAGAAGTCCACGTTTCCCCGGGAGAAGGTGTGCGGGGACGGGCTGACCCCCCGAGGCGTCAAGCAGCTGATCGATCTCGGCATCGATACCAGCGTCGAGGCCGGCTGGTTGCACAACCGGGGCCTGCGGGTGGTAGGTGGCGGAGTGACGATCGAACTGCCGTGGCCCGATCTGGCCAGCTTCCCGCCCTACGGCGCGGTGCGCACCCGGCTCGACTTCGACGAGATGCTGGCGCGCCACGCTGAGAAGGCCGGCGCACGGCTACATGAGCAGCATACGGTCACCGAGGCGATCACCGACGAACGTAGTGGTCGGGTCCTCGGTGTGAATGCCAAGCTGGGTCCGGACAAACAGCCGATGCAATACCGTGCCCCGCTGACGTTGGCCTGCGATGGGGTCAGCGCCCGGCTCGCGCTGAGCTTGGGGATGGACAAGCGCGCCGACCGGCCGATGGGAGTCGCGGTGCGGCGCTATTACACCAGCCCCCGTACCCATGACAACTTCCTGGAAAGCCACCTCGAGCTCTGGGACCACACCATCCCGGAGCAGCCCAGGCTGCTGCCCGGCTACGGCTGGATCTTCGGGATGGGCGATGGGACGTCCAATGTCGGCCTGGGGATCCTGTCGACGTCGACGGCGTATGGCAAGACCGACTACCGGGCGCTGCTGCGGTCGTGGTTGGACAGCACCCCGGCGGAGTGGGGTTTCCGTGAGGACAACGCCGCTGGCAGGATCGCTGGGGCGGCCCTGCCGATGGGCTTCAACCGCACACCGCACTACCGCAACGGCCTGTTGCTGGTCGGGGACGCCGGCGGCATGGTCAACTCGTTCAACGGTGAGGGCATCGCTTATGCGATGCAGTCCGCCCGGTTCGCCGCGGAGTGCACGATCCAGGCACTGGCCCGGCCCGAGGGGCTGGCCCGGGAGCACGCATTGCGGCGGTACCCCGCTGCGCTGCGCGAGGAGCTGGGTGGCTATTTCCGGTTGGGCAACGGATTCAGCCGGTTGATCGCGCATCCGGCCGTGATGCGCGCCGCGACCCGGCACGGCTTGCCGCGCCCGACTTTGATGCGCTTCCTGCTCAAGCTGTTGGCCAACCTCTACGACAGCCGGGAGGGCGACGCGATGGATCGGGTGATCACAGCCATGACCCGGCTGACTCCCAGCGTGTGATCGACACACCTGGCGTCGCCGATAAGGCCTGATCGGGGCCGGATTTTAGGTTAGCCTCAGGGCACCGCGTGACCGGTCCGCACGTAGGGTAGGTGGGAGACCTTCATGAGACGCCGTGGGACGTTCATGAGACGCCGAAGGAGGGGACGGTAGTGCTGCAGCCCTATGTGCCCCTCGTGTTGCTGCTCCTGCTAGCCGCTGGTTTTGCGGTCTTCTCCATTGTCGCGGCGCCCCATATCGGTCCGCGCAGGTACAACAGGGCCAAGCTGGATGCCTACGAGTGCGGTATCGAGCCCTCCCCGCAGCCGGTCGCGGGAGCCGGGCGGATGCCGGTGGCCTACTACCTCACCGCGATGCTGTTCATCTTGTTCGACATCGAGATGGTGTTCTTGTACCCGTTCGCGGTCGCCGCGGACTCGTTGGGCATCTTCGGCCTGGTGGAAATCGTTCTGTTCATCGTGACACTCGGCTTCGCCTACGCCTACGTGTGGCGACGCGGCGGGCTGGACTGGAACTGATCATGGGTCTGGAAGAGAAACTCCCCAGCGGTATCCTGTTGACCAGTGTCGAGAAGCTGGTCAACTGGACCCGGAAGTCGTCGCTGTGGCCGGCCACGTTCGGGCTGGCCTGCTGCGCGATCGAAATGATGACGACCGGGGCGCCCCGCTATGACCTGGCCCGTTTCGGCATGGAGGTCTTCCGTGCCTCCCCGCGGCAGGCCGATCTGATGATCGTGGCGGGTCGGGTGAGCAACAAGATGGCTCCGGTCCTGCGGCAGATCTATGACCAGATGCCCGAGCCGCGCTGGGTGCTCTCGATGGGCGTCTGTGCCTCCACCGGGGGAATGTTCAACAACTACGCGATCGTGCAGGGCGTGGACCACATCGTCCCGGTGGACATGTACCTGCC
>JAICSB010000154.1 GCA_025937115.1 Pseudonocardiaceae bacterium
CCAATCAACTGCAGATCGATGGAGTATTGCGGGTCGATCAATACGATCAAGGCCACCGCACCGAACTTCACCACCAGTGAGGCTATTTTGGCCTGGCGGCACTCCTGTTCGGTAGTGGCGTCGCGATGCAGATAGGCCTTGTAGATGTTACGGGTCCACAGGTTCGCCGCCGCGATCGACATGATCGCGGCGGGCACCAGCGCGCCGATCCCGATGGCCGCGAATGCGATCCCCGCGAACCACGAGGGGAACTGCCCCTCGAACAGCATCGGGATGACGGTGTTGGAATCCGCGCGACCGGTGGCCGCATTAACGATCGGTTTGGTGTGCGCCGCGATCGCGGCATAACCCAGTAGTGCGAGCAATCCCAACACCAGCGAATACGCCGGCAGCGCCACCATGTTCCGTTTGATCACGGTGCGGCTGCGGGAGGCCAGTGCACCAGTGACGGCATGCGGGTAGAGGAACAGCGCCAGCGCGGAGCCCAGCGCCAGCGTGATGTACTGCAGCTGGTTGTTGGCGCCCAGCAGGATTCCGTCGCTCGGCGTTTTCGTGGCGGTGAACTTCGTATTCGCGGCGTCGAAGATGGAGCCCCAACCACCGAGTTTCGCCGGTAGGATGATGACAGCGGCGATGATCACGAGGTAGATCAGCGCGTCTTTGACGAAGGCGATCAGCGCTGGGGCCCGCAGGCCGGACTGATAGGTGTAGACGGCGAGGATCACGAACGCGATGAACAGCGGGGCATGCCCGGCCAGGCCGCCCCCGTTGAGGCCCATCGTGCGCAGTACCGCCTCCAGGCCGGCCAGTTGCAGGGCGATATAAGGCATCGTCGCGACGATTCCGGTGACCGCCACCAGCAGTGCCAGCGTCGCCGATCCGTAACGGCCCTGCACGAAGTCCGCCGGGGTCACGTAGCCGTGCACCCGCGACACCGACCACAACCGGACCAGCGGCAGGAACACCAGCGGGTAGACGAGCACGGTGTAGGGCAGCGCGAAGAACCCCATCGCCCCGGCACCGAACATCAACGCGGGCACCGCAACGAAGGTATAGGCGGTGTACAGATCGCCACCGATGAGGAACCAGGTGACCCACGAGCCGAACCTGCGACCGCCTAAGCCCCACTCATCGAGGTGATCGAGAGTACCACCGCGTTGCCACCGGGCGGCGTAGAAGCCCAGCCCGGTGACCAGCACGAACAGCACCGCAAAGATGATCAGCTCGGTCCAGCGCACCGTCACCGTCGGTCACCCGCCTTGAGGTACACAACCGCCACACAGATCACCCCGAGCGGGACGAAGAGGAACTGCACCCAGTAGAACACCGGGAACCCCCACACCCGAGGCTCATCGCTGTTGTACAGCGGCGTGACCAACACCAACAGCGGCACCAGCAGCAACACCTTCCACCACATCTGAGACATTATGCGCATCGAGCGGGGTCACAGGGCCGTATTCGAGGAAGTCATACTGCCAACTTGGTCATCGAACCTCGGGCCAGCTCGGGCTGGTGACGTCGAGTTTGAGATCCCCGCAGACATCGACCTCTAATTAAGTCGCTGGAGGTAGCCGTTGTCGATCAAGTACTTGACGTTAGCCCCAGTGGGCTTATCGGGCAGCAGCGTGCCATCTAGTTGATACTGTTCACCTCCACCAGGTTGGGCGAACCACGCAGCGGCCGGCCCGGCCTCGACGGTGAAGGGCTTGATCACCTCGTAGGCGTGGTAGTTGCAGGTGTATCGCGAATCGAAGGTGTTCAGGTTCGCTGGCGGGATGGACCGCGCCCCGTAAGGAGCGCCGTAGGGAGCTAGGAAACCGCCGAACTCGCTACCATAACGGTCCAGCCGAGTGCCCACTGCCAGAGCCCGTGGGGTTTCCTCGGGATAGCCGTCAGGATTGATCACGAAGCCGTTAGCGGGTGGGTAGATGAAGCTGCCCTGGCCACCGTTAGCAGTGGGGTCATAATACTGCGCCAAGAATTGCTCGGGGGTGTCCTGCCCGGTACGCCGGTAACCGGCAACCTCGTCACCGACCTCGCTCAGTCCAGGGGCAGGCAGCTGCTCCGGGCCAAGCCGACGATCACTTTCGAAGAAGGTGGCCGAACACTGGGACTGGGCAGAGTCCGGAGCAGCAGCGACCGCCGTCGGGGTGAGCGCCGGTATTCCCGTCAGGACGGTCGCAGCGAGTAGGACACCGGCTGATTGCAACGCCGAACGAACACAGAGCATGGCAGGAAGGTCCTTATCGGGTATTCGGCCGGCCCACCGCGTTGCACCTGCGGCTTCATGCGGCCGATCAAGGGGGACAGACCTGCATCGGGCTCAGAAACCCCAGTGTTGAGTCAGAACACCCCAACGCCACCCGAAGGCGTGATGGCGAACGCCTCGTGATTGCCCAGAATCTCCCGTTTGCCCCGTTGATCTAAGATTGTCGTCAATCAACCGTCACTGGAGGCGGCCATCCGTCGTGATAGACCAACCCTGGTAAATACGGCTACGGACTCGTAATGGCACCCGTGAATGCGGGTCAGAGGCGGTGCTTGAGAGCGGCGAGCTCGTCGTGTAGCACGGTGGGCAGGGGCTCGCCGATCTTGTCGAACCACGCTTGGATGTAGGGGATCTCGGCGCGCCACTCGTCGCTGTTCACCGCAAGCGCTGCGGCGACATCGTCGATCGGGATGTCCAGGCCGGACAGGTCGAGCTGATCCGGGGTGGGTACCCGGCCGACCGGGGTGTCCACCGCTGCGGCCCGGCCCTCGATCCGTTCGATGATCCACTTGAGTACCCGGCTGTTCTCCCGGAAACCTGGCCACAGGAACCGCTGGTCGCCACCGCGTCGGAACCAGTTCACGTAGAAGATCTTGGGGAGCTTGCTGGCGTCGGCGCGCTTGCCGGTGTCGATCCAGTGCTGGAAGTAGTCACCGGCGTGGTAGCCGATGAACGGCAGCATCGCCATCGGGTCGCGACGCACCTCGCCTAGCGGGCCGGCGGCCGCTGCGGTCTTCTCGCTGGACAGCGTGGCACCCAGGAACACCCCGTGCTGCCAGTCGAACGCCTCGTTGACCAGCGGGATGGTGCCGGCCCGACGCCCGCCGAACAGGATCGCCGAGATCGGCACGCCCTGCGGATCGTCCCACTCAGCGGCGAGCATCGGGCATTGCGCCATCGGCGTGCAGTACCGGGAGTTCGGGTGCGCACCGCGTTTGCCGGCCGCACCGTCAGCGGGCGTCCAGTCCTGTGTGGTCCATGAGGTGAGGTGCGCCGGCGGTGGATCCCCGCCTTCCCACCAGACGTCACCGTCGTCGGTGAGCGCGACATTGGTGAAGATCGAGTTGCCGTACTCCAGGGTGCGCATGGCGTTGGGGTTGGTCTTCCAGCTGGTGTTCGGCGCCACGCCGAAGAACCCGTTCTCCGGGTTCACCGCATAGAGCCGGCCGTCGGCACCGAAGCGCATCCAAGCGATGTCATCACCCAAGGTCTCGGCCTTCCAGCCCGGGATGGTCGGCGCGAGCATCGCCATGTTCGTCTTACCGCAGCCTGAGGGGAACGCGGCCGCGATGTAATGCGCCGCCCCCTGCGGGTTGGTCAGCTTGAGGATCAGCATGTGCTCGGCGAGCCAACCCTCGTCGCGGGCCATCACCGAGGCGATCCGCAGCGCGTAGCACTTCTTGCCCAGCAGCGCGTTGCCGCCGTAGCCGGAGCCGTAGCTCCAGATCATCCGGTCATCGGGGAAGTGACTGATGTACTTGGTGTCGTTGCACGGCCACGACACATCAGCTTCGCCGGGTGCCAGCGGGTGGCCCACCGAGTGCAAGCACGCCACGAAGTCCGCCTCGGCACCGTCGGGCGAGATGAACTTGCGCAGCGCGGCCTCGCCCATCCGGGTCATGATCTTCATCGAGCACACCACGTAGGCGGAATCGGTGATCTCGACGCCCAATTTGGGTGCCGCGTCCCCCAGCGGGCCCATGCAGAAGGGCACCACGTACATGGTCCTACCGCGCATGCACCCCCGGTACAGCCCGGTCATGATTGACTTCATCTCGTCCGGGTGCATCCAGTTGTTGGTGGGTCCGCTGTCCCGCTGCGCTCGCGAGCAGATGAAGGTGCGCTCTTCGACCCGGGCCACGTCCGCGGGATCCGAGACAGCCCAGAATGAGTTCGGTTTGCGGGCCAGCCGGCGCACCGTGCCGGTGTCGACCAGTTGGGTGGTGAGCCGGTCCCATTCCTGCTGGGATCCGTCACACCACTCGACGCGGTCGGGGGTGGTGAGCTCGGCGATATCGCGCACCCAGTTGCACAACCGCGCGTGGCTTATCGGGGCATCATCCAGGCCTGGAATGGTCGCTGCAGTCACTGCTCGCCTCCTACCGGATGGTAAAAAGGCTAACCCCAGGTGACCACTCAGTGCCGAGCTCACGCTTGAGAGATCGCTCACCCCCCCAAAATCGGTTCAGTGCGTTGCACTGCGATATCGCAGGTGCTAGCTAGCTGGGCTCACCGAGGACATGTTGAAGTCCGGCACCCGGATGGGGGGCAGCGCGGTGCGGGAAAACCAGTCCTTCCACTCCCGGCACAAGGTCCGCCCGGTAGCGCCGACTTCGGTGACCCGCCGGAGCAGATCGATCGGGCTCTCGTTGAACCGGAAGTTGTTCACCTGACCGACCACCTCACCACCTTCGATGAGGTACACCCCGTCCCTGGTCAGACCGGTGAGCAACAACGACACCGGATCAACCTCACGGATGTACCACAGGCAGGTCAGCAGCAGTCCACGCTCGGTGCGCGCCACCAGGTCGTCGGTCGACGCCGGCGAGCCCCCGGTCAGCACCAGGTTCTCCGGCGGCGGGGTGAACTGCCCACCCAGCTCCTCGGCCGCCGCCCGGGGATAGGCCAGCGCGTTGATCGTGCCGTCGCGCAGCCAGTCGACCCGGTGCACGCCGACGCCGTTGTCGAACACGCTCACCGAGTCGCCCGAGGCGGTGGTGACCAGGAACGGTGCGGTCTGCAAGCCTGCCGCGACGGGATCGCTGGACAGCGTGAGCGGCAGGTCGGTGAGCCGCTCACCCAGCCGGGTGCCGCCCGGCTGCTCGTCGCCCGTCTTGTCGCGGGCACGGTCGTCGGGCGCGGCGAACGGCGAGCGCCCCTCGTGAGCCGGCCGACCATCCATGGACCAAACCATGTAAAGCATGAGATCAGCGACCGCCGAGGGCGGCAGGATGGTCTCGTACCGGCCCGCGGGCAGCTGCAGCTGCCGGCCCGACCAGCTCAGTCGGCGGCGCACCTCGGCGGCCAGCGCGGTGAAATCCAGATCGGTGAAATCAGCCGTGTAGGCCCCGGCCCAGGCGCTGCGGGTGAGATCGTCGGCGATCTTGCCGTTGAGCTCGACGGTGCCGGTGGGTTGAACCCAGCGGCGGCGCAGCCCGCTGGAGGACGCCAGCCAGGTGGTCTCCAGGCGGTGCTCGGCGAATCCGTAGAGCAGTTCATTACGCGAGCTGGCGAACGCGGCGGCCAGCTCATCGGTCAGGCGGGCGAACACCCCGATCTCGGTGGCCGCCGCCGGCGCGTCGTAGTCGTCGTCAGCAGAGCCATCCAGCAGGGGCGCGGCGTCGCGGTTCGGCCCGGACTGCCGGGCGGCGTCCTCGCTGGCCGCCACCACGGCGCGCACCTCATCGAGATCGACACCGTTACCGCTGACCACGCCAACCGAGTCCGCAAAAGCCGAGATCACGGCGAACGAGCGGGTGGTGGTGTGCCCGTTGGTGGTCATCGTGCTGTTCGCCCAGCGCAGGTTGACTTCGCTGGTGTCGGTGAGCACCACGATGCAGCCGTCCGCCTTCGACGCGGCCAGCGCGGTCGTGGTCAGCTCGTCAGGACGGATCACTGGCCGGCCTCCTCGCGGGAATTGAGCACGTTGATGCCGCGGAACAGCGCCGACGGGCATCCGTGGCTGACCGCCGCGACCTGACCGGGTTGGGCCTTGCCGCAGTTCAGCGCTCCGCCGAGCGACCACGTCGAGGGGCCGCCGACGGCCTCCAGCGCACCCCAGAAATCGGTGGTGGTGGCCTGGTAGGCCACGTCGCGCAGCTGCCCAGCCAGCACGCCGCCCTCGATGCGGTAAAACCGCTGCCCGGTGAACTGGAAGTTGTACCGCTGCATGTCGATCGACCAGGAGCGGTCGCCGACGATGTAGATGCCGCGCTGCACTCCGGAGATCAGCTCCGCGGTCGCGGTGTCGGTATCGGGATCAGGTTGCAGCGACACGTTGGCCATTCGCTGGATGGGCACGTGGTGTGGCGAGTCGGCGTAGGCGCAGGCCGCCGAGCGCTCCAGCCCCAGCCGGCGGGCAAAGACCCGATCGGTCTGGTACCCGACGAGCGTCCCGCCGGCCACCAGATCCCACTGTGACGTGGCGACGCCGTCGTCGTCGTAGCCGATCGTCGCCAGCCCGTGCGCCTGGGTGCGGTCCCCGGTGACGTGCATGAGCGGCGAGCCGTAACGCAGTGTGCCAAGCTTGTCCGGGGTCGCGAAGGAGGACCCGGCGTAGGCCGCCTCGTAACCGATCGCCCGGTCGTACTCGGTGGCGTGACCCACCGACTCGTGGATCGTCAACCACAGATTGGTCGGGTCGATCACCAGGTCGTACCGGCCGGCCTGGACGCTGGGCGCCTTGACCTTCTCGGCCAGCCACTTCGGGATCTGCGCGAGCTCACCGTCCCAGTCCCAGTGGGTGTTGCCGGCCAGGTACTCCCAGCCCCGGGCGGTGGGCGGCGCGCAGGTCCGCATGCTTTCGAACGAGCCGGATGCCCGGTCCACGGTGACCGCGGTGAGCGCCGGGTGCATCCGGACCCGTTGCTGGGTGGTGCTGGTACCGGCGGAGTCGGCGTAGAACTTGGTCTCCTTCGCCGCCCGGAAGGTCACATCGGTGTGCTCGACTCCGTCCGCGGCGAGCAACCGGCCCGACCACTCCGACAGCAACGCGACCTTCTCGCCCAGCGGCACCGTGAATGGGTCGATCTCGTGGTCGCCGACCCACACCGTGTCGGCGTGTACTGGCTCCGCAGCCAACTCCACCCGCTCCGCATTGAGCGGACGCAGCGTGCGAGCCACCTCGATGGCCCGCTCCGTAGTGGCTACGGCGGACTGCGGGGTCAGCTCGAGGTGCGAGGCGAAACCCCAGGTGCCTTCGACGATCACCCGGACGGCCAGCCCCATGCTGGTCGAGTCCTGCGCTGTCGCGACGGTTCCGTCGCGCAGCCGGATCAGCTGCTGGGTGGTCCGCTCGATGCGGACATCAGCGTGCTCGGCGCCA
>JAICSB010000134.1 GCA_025937115.1 Pseudonocardiaceae bacterium
CGTTGGCGTCGACCACCGGTTCGATCAGCGGGTGGGCGAAGATGGCCTTGGGCTCCGAACCGAACAGCAGCCCGTCTTCGGTCTCGGCGTAGTACAGCGGTTTGATGCCCATCCGGTCGCGCACCAGCAACAGCTGTTCGGCCTGGGTGTCCCACAGTGCGAAGGCGTACATCCCGTTGAGCCGCTCGGCGAAGTCCTCACCCCACTGCAGGTAAGCGTGCAATACCACTTCGGTATCGCTTTCGGTGATAAACCGGTGCCCGCGGCTGGCCAGCTCGGCGCGCAGCTCCTGGTAGTTGTAGACCTCGCCGCTGTAGGTGATCACCGCGACCGTGCGCCCCTCGGCGGCCACGCTCATCGGCTGGCGCCCACCCTCGATATCGATCACCGATAGGCGCCGGTGGCCCAGCGCCACCTGGGGCGCAATCCACATGCCTTCCGCGTCCGGGCCGCGGCAGGCCATCGTGGCCACCATCTGCGCCAGCACCGGCACCTGCCCATGAAGGTCACGGCCGTAGTCCACCCAGCCGGTTATGCCGCACATCGCGCCCACCTATCACGGTCGATGATTTAGTTAGCATTGCTAACATCTAAGGTGCCCTGCGAGACGATCCACAACCATAGCCAGGCGGGTGATTGGAAGTGACGTCCATCACGGAAGACGTAGGATCGGCCAGCAACTAGCCGGACCGAGCCCACGTTATCGGACCGGGACAACGGTGAGGGGTAGTCCGGCGAGGATGAACCGCGCAGCGCAGGAGCTATTCGCCCGGAGATGGGCGGACGCGATCGCGGGCGCGAGCTATGTGTCGATGGGCCCTGGCGAGCTGGTGGCGCACCTGCTCGGGCTCACCGCTGAGCTGGTCGAGGCGGCGCTGGCCACCGAGTTCGACCCCTCGGTCGGGCGCCGGATCGGCGTCGACATGGTCGATGCGCATTTCACCGGCACTGAGACGCTCGGCGCGACGGTGGCTCTGATCGTCGAGCGGTTGCCGGATCTGCTGGGACACCTCACGCCGGGCGTCGACCTCACCAGCCGAGTTGCCCGGCTGGCCGGCAACGTGGCCGCTGGTTACGCCAACGCGCTGCGCGAGCGCAGCCTCGATGAGCAGGACTCGATCTATCGGGCTGGTCTGCGTGCGCGCCGGCAAACTGAACAGGCACTGACGGCCAGCGAGGCGCGATTCCGGGGAGTGTTTCACGCATCTCCGGTGGCGATCGCGATCAGCGACCCCGACGGCCGGATCCTGCAAACCAACCGGTCGCTCGACGACACTCTCGGGTACCGCCCCGGTGAGCTGCTCGGCCGCGAGCTGACCGAGCTGTTCGCACCGGATGACCGGCCCATCGTCGAGGAGCACTACCGCGGCCTGGCGACCGGTCGGGAGTCGCGGTTCCGAGTCCGGTTCCCGCTACGCCTGGCCGACGGCGAGACCGCGGTGATCTATCTGGATGCCGCGGCGCTGCTCGATGACGAGCAGGTGCCCCAGTGCATCGTGACGATGATCGACGACATCACCGATCTGCGCCTGCTCGAGCAGCGGCTGCAGCATCAGACGCTGCATGACGTGCAGACCGGTCTGCCGAATCGGCAGTACTTCGTCACCCACCTGGAAAAGGTGCTCGGGCAGCTCGACCCGTCAGCGGTGGTCACGCTGATTCATCTCGATTTGGATGGCTTCTCCGCGATCAACGACGGGCTGGGGCATCACGTCGGCGAACAGCTGCTGGACGTGGTCGCCAGGCGGCTGGAATGGGTAGTGGCCGACCAGCGCGCGATGGTCGCCAGACTGGGAGCCGACGAGTACGCAATCCTGATCGAACCCGGAGAATCGGTGCTGGACGTCGGCGCCTTCGCCGAGATGATCAACACAGAGCTGGCCGAGCCGTTCTACGTCGACGGGATCGGCGTGGCGGTCACCGCCACCATCGGCATCGTGCAGCGCCGAGTTGGCGGGACGTTGCCTGAGGAGCTGATGCGCGCCGCCAGCGCCACGCTGCGCCGCATCCGCGGCCGAGGCAAGCGGCAGTGGACCCTGTTCGACCCGGAGATCGATGCCGCGAACCGGGCAAAACTGCAGCTGGCCGCGGCGATGCCCGGCGCACTGGAGAGCGGCGAACTGCACGTGACATACCAGCCGGTGGTCACGCTGAACGATGGCCGGCTGGTCGGCGTCGAGGCGGCGTTGAGCTGGCAGCACCCCCAGCTCGGCATGCTGTCCAACGAACAGTGCGTACAGGCCGCGGAGCGCACCGGCGTCGTGCACGAAGTTGGTCAGTGGTTGCTGCGCACTGCTGCTGAACAAGCCGTGTCGTGGCAACAACGCACGGCTGGCAGGGTGCCACCGGTGATGATCAATCTCACGCCGTCCCAGGCGCAGGACCCCGATCTGGTGGCGAGGGTCAGAGCGGTCCTGGCGGAGACCGGCCTGGCGCCGGCTGAGCTGGAGCTGAGGGCACCGGTGGCAGCGATCCGCACGGTCACCGGTGAACTCGCCGACGAAGGTGGCGGGCAGGCCGAGGACAACCTGCGCGTGCTCACCGAGTTGGGCGTGCGCGCTGGACTGTACGACTTCGGTGGCGGCATCCGCGGGCTGCGCTGCGTAGCAGACCTCTCGGTGTGCGTCCTCCGAATTGCCCGGCCGGTGTCGCACCAGTTAGCCGAGGACCCGTCCCGGATCCTGGCGCGGGCGGCGCAGGCATTAGTGCACATCATCCGCGACGCTGGGGTCGACGTCGTCGCTCCGGTGGACACCGCCGAGCAGGCCGCGGACTGGGCGCGCATCGGCGCCAACTGGGCAATCGGCGCACTATTCGGCCCACCGAGCGAATCTCAGTGTCTCGAGCCCCTGCTCGACACCCTGGCTGACTCGTCAGCTCGCACGGCGCGCGCTATCGCCAGTCGTCGATCACGTACGCGCCCGGATGGGAGTAGCCCGGCTCGTCGGGACGGTGCATCGTGACGCCGATGAGGTCGGCGGCGAATCCGCGCTGGCGCAGGACCCGGTAGGCGTCGCGCCGGGCGGTGTTCATCCCGGCGGCCAGCCGGGCGGCTCCCCGGCTGGCCGCGAACGCCTCGCAGGCACCCACCAGCCGCTCGAAGTCGGTGGCCGCGCACGCCGCCGCGAACTTGACGACGCATGTCCCGGTGTCTGCCTCCGAGCCCGGCCCGACATGGCAGACCGCAAAACCGGATCCGTCCGCCAGCAGCACCGTGTCACCGAGGCCCTGCTCGTGGCAGGCACGCAGCTCGCGACTCACGTCAAGGCCGGGATAGACCGTGTCGGTGAGAGTCGCGCAGTCGGCCAACCGGCCGGCCTGGTCGGGGTCCGCGGAGTACGTCGACCACTGCGCTGTGCCCGCGGCCGGTGGAGAAACTGGCACGGACAGCACCGCGGTGAGGAATCGAGGCAGGAACCCGAAGCTCTGGTAGAGCGCGATGTGCTTGGGGCTGTGACCGAAGGTGAACAGCCCGGTGTGGCGCAGCCGCCAGCCGTCCATGATCTCCATCGTGCGAACCAGCAACCGGCGCGCGATGCCCCGGTCCCACAGTGCCGGGTGCACGGTCAGCGGACCGAAGTACCCGACGCTGCCCCACCGGGTGG
Source organism: Pseudonocardiaceae bacterium (assembly GCA_025937115.1). Next base: position 3,606 of record JAICSB010000134.1, read on the forward strand.
CGAAGTTCGAGCCGACAACCCGGCCGTCGGCTTCGGCGGCCAGCGCCGCGCCCGGGTCGGCCGTCCAGCGGCTGCGCACGTAGTCGCCGTCGCCCAGGAACGCCATCGGGTCGGCCAACCCGAGAAAGGTGCCGAAGGCCAGCCGCATCACCCGATCCGCGTCGACCAGATCGGCCTCGGCGAGCGGTCGCACATCAACCTCGCCCACCCGTCCCCCCATACCTGTCGACGTCGTGAACTCGACGGTACCGACATTTTCGTCGACGGAAACGTGGGTACTGTCGAGTTCATGGCCATGGTGCCGTTACCTGGTTAACGGCACCCCCCCGACAAGCAGATCAGCTCAGCCGACGTGGTCTCCGCCGTTGCCGCCATTGGCGTTACCACCGTCGCCACCGACGCCGTCGCCCGCGCTGTTGGTCTGGTCACCGAACAGGTTGATGTTCAGCAGGTTGAGGCCGAGGCCGCCCCTACCCGTGCCGCCGTCGCCACCGTAGCCGCCGTTGCCGCCCCGGCCGCCGCCGTCGCCGCCGTCATGACCACCACCATGACCACCGCCGCCATCCCCGCAGCCACCGGCGTGGAACAAGGACAAGACGGTACGGGTGGGAAGTAGCTCCACGTGCTGGCCGTCAACCTCGGTAAAGCTGAATGTGTCAGTCATCGAAATCCCCCTTAGGCAGCCCAGTAGGCTGGCAACAGCGCACCCTCATCGACGGCAGTGTCGATTCGGCTAATCGCTACCATGGCCGGAATAAGATTGCTTGACAAGATGTGCTGACCCCTATCTTCCAACGTCGGCTTATACGGTGAATTCATTCGCAGCTACTTAGTCAAGCGAGAAAACCTCGGAGATCCAAGCGGCAGTTACCTGGTTTCCGAGACCGACTACCTAGCTGAGATATCTTCGGCTATGGGCGAGGAAGAACCGGATCATCTCGGCGGACGCGTCGGGACCCGACGGGTCGGTGTAGGACCCGACCGGACTGCCCCCGAACCACGCGTGCCCCCCGCCATGCACCGTCCAGGACTCGGCGAGGACGCCGCCGTCGACGTCGGTGTGCACGGTTCGGGTGCAGGCATGGCCGATCCGCCCGTCGATGTGCGTTGTCTCCGACACCGAGGTGCCGGTCGTGGCCAGCCGGGCGGCGACGAGCTTCTCGGCGTTCACCGGCGCCACGACCTGGTCGCGGTCGCCATGGAAGACGATCAACGGGACCGGCCCGCCAGGCGGCGGTGAGCCACCCGTGCGCATGGCGCCGAATGCCGACGTGACGTCGTGTGCCGCGCGGTAGGCGATCCCGGAATGCACCCCGACCCCGGCGTAGAGCTCCGGGTAGGTCGCGGCCATCACCGCCGCCATCGCGCCACCGGCGGACAGCCCCGCGACGTACACCCGGGCGGGATCGACGGCGTGGTCGGTCATGATCTGGCGGGTGAGGCCGGCGATGATCGCCGGTTCGCCGGCGCCGGCGTGCTGGTCGGCGGGGGAGAACCAGTTCCAGTAGCCGCCGTTGTTGGCCGCGGCGGACTGCTGTGGGTAAGCGACGAGCAACGTGTGGTGCTCGGCGAGCTCGTTCATCCGGGTACCAGCGGCGAAGTCGGCGGCGTCCTGCTTGCCGCCGTGCAGCATGACGATCAAGGGCACCGGAGCACCGGTGTAGCCGGTCGGAATGTAGAGATCGTAACTCCGGGTCCCGGCCGGCTCGGTGTGGCTGAGGTGGCGGATCTCGCCGCCGAGTGCGGGGGGACGCGCGATTCTGGGACTGGCGCTGGACAGGTCAGCCAGCCCACCGGTCCGGCCCGCGCCCGGCGTCCCGGACAGCGTTTCTCGCAGCTTGTCGTGCGGGCCGTGGTGGCCGCCCGGTCCGGCTGCCCGGGCCGCGCCGAGGGTGCGGAGCAGGAGCGCGGTCGCCTCAGTCAGCTGCCCTGCACGGGTGAGCCGCAATGCTTCGGGCATGCCAGCGATGCGATGTTCGTCCATGGGGAATCCCTTCGGGAGTCGGCCGGCGTCGGGCGATTGCGTGCTGCTCAGGTGCTGGTGCGGGGCGCGAGGGCAGCCTTGACTGCCCGCGACGCCCGGAAGGCGCCGAGGACCTCGACCGACGCGATCGTCGCCAGTGCGAGCTCGGGGCTGACATCGTCGGCAACGGTCGCCAGCCCGAGAACGCGCAGGTCGATCGTCTGGCCAGCGCTGCGAAGTTCCTCCAGGTCACGGCGGCTGAGGTGGTGCGTGCCGAGCGTCAAGGTCCGGCGCGCCACCGTGTCGTTCACCGCGGCTGCCCGGCTCTCGAGCTGACGCCGGATCGCCGTCCGGATGAAGTCCGTGCGGTTGGCGTAGAAACCCTCGTTGACGAGCAGATCGATCTGGCCGAGGTCGATCAACCCGACGTTGATGGTGATCTTCTCGCTCTTGTCCACCTCAGCCATGTGCCATCCTCTCACCATCTGTGCACCATCTTATCAGATGGTGCCAGTCACACCCACCGGCCCGGGGTCTGCTACCTCACAGGCCACTTCTGCAACACTGACCCCACTGAGCCGACTACGGACGGTAAGAGCACAATCTGTGACGTGAACGCTGCGTCGCGAAGTGATCGGGTGCGGACCCTTGCGTCCCTGGTTGGGCTGCTGGCACTGCTGGGCAGCGCAGTGCTCCTTGCCGTCGTGCTGATTACCCAGGGTGTGAACCAGGCTGGCGCCTGGACGACGGTGATCGGCGGGTATCTGGCCATCGCCGGCCCGCTGATCTCATTGGGCAGGTGGCGACGGAAGCAGCGGGCCGCGGCTGGCGAGCCGGCGCGATCGCGCCAGGTGGCGCAGGCCGCGCAGGAGCTTGCGGTGGCGGTACGGGAGCAATGGCGTAGGGAGGCGGAGGTCCGGTCGCTGGGTGATCCGGATCCCATGCCAGTGCGCTGGCGATTGTCGGACCCCACGGTGATGGACCGCGACGAGCGCATCTCGCCGACGCCGCTCAGCTTGTCCGGGCGCAGTGACCAGATACCGGTGTTGGCCGAGCAGTTCCGGCATTTGCACCGGCGCCGGCTGGTCATCGTGGGTGGCCCCGGGACGGGCAAGACCACGCTGGCGGTGCAACTGCTGCTGCAGCTGCTGGATGACTGGCGGCCGGGCGAGCCGGTGCCAGTGCTGTTCTCCCTCGCCAGCTGGGACCCGCAGGAGCAGCCGCGGGTCCAGGACTGGCTCGCCAACCAGCTCACCCAGACCTATCCGGATCTCCGCGCGTTCGGGGCCGACGCGGTGCACAAACTGGCTGATCAGGGTCGACTGCTCGCCGTCCTCGACGGGCTGGACGAGATCCCTCCGGACCGCCGGGGCGAAATGATCAACAGGCTCAACGCATCATTGCTTCCCGATACCGGACTGATCATGACCAGCCGCACCACCGAATACGCCGAGGCCGTGCACGCCCGGGAGACGCTCTCCGCGGCCGCGGTCATCGAACCGGAGCCACTGACCGCCAGCGAGGCGGCCGCCTACCTCAAAGACCTCCTTCCCCGCCAACCTGACGACTCTTGGCAGGCAGTTCTCACTGCACTGCGGCAGGACACCGCGGGACCGTTGGCCAAGGTCGTGGCCAGCCCGCTGGGGCTGTGGCTGCTGCGCGTCGTGTACATCGAGGGTCACCGCGACCCGAAGCCCCTCATCGACCCTGGTCACTACCCCGACCCGGCCACGATCCAACATCATCTCCATGAGGAGCTGATCCCGGCCGCGGTGCGCAGTCGCCCGCCGCTGTCCGGCGGCCAGGACCCACTACGACCCAGACGCCAGCACGATCCTGATCAGGTCCGGCGGTGGCTGACCACCCTGGCCATCGAGCTGCGCGACGCCAAGACCCGCGACTGGCGATGGTGGCAGCTTGCCGACCAGACTCTGACCAACCGTCAGCTTGGGGTACCGCTCGGATTGCTGTTCGGGCTGGTGCTGAGCTTGGTCTTCGGGCTCCACGGGCCCGGGGCCGGGCTGATATCCGGACTCGGAGTCGGGCTGCCGGTCGGGCTGGCGTCCGGGTTGTTCGGCGTGGAGTTCGGGTTGGCGTTCGGGGTGCCGTTCGGCCTTGTCGGGGTGGTGGTCGGGTGGGCGCACGGGCTGATGATCGGCCTGGGCGGGTTGGTGGTCGGGCTGGCATCGGGGGTGCTCGTCGGCCTGGTGTTCGGATTGGCCGGCGGTCAGCGCGATGCACCGGCATACATCGACCTCCGGCTGCGCGGCCGGGTACGGGCGCTCTGCCGGAAGCTGGCAGTTGGGTTGCTTGGCGGGCTGTTGGGTGGTCTGCTGGCCGGGCTGTGGTCGTGGCTGCGAGCCGGCCTGACGGTCGGGCTGAAGCACGGCCTGCTGATCGGTCTCGGCGGGCTGCTGGCCGGGCTGGCA
>JAICSB010000714.1 GCA_025937115.1 Pseudonocardiaceae bacterium
CCGGCAACACCAGCATCTTCCAGTGCGGATGCTTGTGGACCACCACCCGCTCATCGTCGAGCAGTAGGTCTTCTGGGTAGGGCAAAGCTCCTCCTCGTCGCCACTGATCACGGTACCGCTGCGGGGCCGACCGGGCGGGCCGGTACAGTCCGCGGCGCGCAGGTCTGGAGATGACCGCACACGTTGCGGCCACGGCCGTGGAGGCGAGATACGTTGCTACTCAACATCGCATTGATCGTACTGGTCTGGGCCGGACTCTTCGGCTGCGCCGCCTTCCTCGGAGTGAAGCGTCATCAGTTGTTGCAACGGCGGCGCCAGCTCGTCGCACTGCGAGCAAATCTGCCCCGGCGCGAATTCCTTAACCGGTCGCGTCGAGGCACGTAATGTGCTTACGCGGTCGATGGCGCATGCCATAGGAGAAAGTTGTGATCAATGATTGACAATCCGAATTCCGACTTCGTCCCGGGTCCCGACTTCGCCGTGGAACTGGGCCACGCAGGCCAGGGTCTGACTGAGTGGGCCGAGCAGCTCCAACGCAAGGCCCAGACCTATCGCGGTCTGCAGGATGAGATGTCGCAGCTGGTGGTGACGGAGACCTCGGCGGACGGCATGGTTCGGGTCAGTGTGGACGCCCAGGGCGTGCCCACCGAGTTGACTCTCACCGACCGGGCCCGCGCCGGAGACCCGGCCCGGTTGTCCGCGGAGTTGATGACCTGCCTGCGGCGGGCCCACAGCACCCTGGCCGCGCAGGTCCAGGACCTGGTGACCGCGTCAGTCCCGGACGGCCACGACGATGCCGCCGCACGGATCGTCGCCAGCTACCGCGACCGCTTTCCGGACATTTCCTCCGACGCGCCGATGCCGCCCGCTCGCGCGACCCGCCGACCCGATGACGACGACGATCTGAGCCAGTCCTCCTACCTTCGCTGACCAGGAGATCCGACGCCCATGGGCCACAGTTTTCACGTCGACGCCGACCAGCTCCGGGACCACGCCACCGCCGTCGACGGTTTCGCCACTCGCGCCGGCACCGCCGCCGATGCCGGTCGGCAGGTCGCCGGCATGGACAATGCCTACGGGCTGTTGTGCCGGCCGATCGCCGGGCTACTTGCCGGACCACAGCAGCGGTGCGCCGATTCGTTGGAAAAGGCTGCCCAGGCGCTACGCCGTATCACCAACGATCTGCATGCTTCCGCCGATTCCTACCAACGCATCGACTGTGGCGCCGCGTCCGAGCTGACGAAGATCGGCGCTGCGGAATGACCAATCCTTTGATCGACAGCGGCACGGACGTTCGCAACATCTACCACCAGCATCCCACCTCTGTGGTCGACGAATTCGTCAAGGCAGGCGGCTGGGAGAAGGGGCTCACCGCCGTCGAGGCAGGCGAGGAGATCGGTGACGGTGTCGCACAGGGAGACTGGGCGAAGGTCGCGCTCGGCGGTGTCGGCGCTGGGCTGGACATGCTCTGCGCGGGCACCGATCCGATCGGCTATTTCTCCGGCCAGCTCGCCTCCTGGATGATGGAGCACCTGGAACCGCTGCGAAAAGTCCTGCACGCGCTGACCGGCGAGCCGGAGATGATCAAAGCCTACGCCGCCACCTGGGCCAATATCAGCAAGGAGATGGCTGCGGTCAGCGCCGGCTACACCGCCGCAGCCGAGCACACCAGCTGGGCGTGGGGCGGTCCGGCCAGCGAGGCGTACCGATCGCAGGCGCGGCACGTGGCCAACCTGGTCCAGGCCGCCGCCGGAGCGGCCGACACCCTGAACACCGCAGCCACCATGGCCGGGGAACTCGTCGCCGGAATCCGGATCACCGTCCGCGACCTCATCGCCGCACTGGTCGGGGAACTGGTCGACCTGGCCGCCGAGGAACTAGGCACCGCCGGACTCGCCACCCCG
>JAICSB010000512.1 GCA_025937115.1 Pseudonocardiaceae bacterium
AGACGATCGCCGCGATCGGCCGGGAATGTAACCGCCGGGGCATCTACCCGCCGAGCGTCGATGTCGACGGTCGCCAAGTACAGGCATGGCGCGGGGTACCGATCCTGCCCTGTAACAAGATCCCCATTACCGAGCACCGGACCAGCTCAATCCTTGCGATGCGCATCGGCCTGGAAGACGAAGGCGTGATCGGGCTACACCAGACCGGGATTCCCGATGAAGTCGAGCCTGGACTTAACGTTCGATTCATGGGTATCGACGACAAAGCGATCATTTCCTACCTGGTGAGCACGTACTACTCGGTGGCGGTCCTGGTTCCCGATGCGCTGGGAGTCCTGGACAACGTCGAGATCGGCCGCTAGGAGGAAGGTGAGATAACCGTGACCACTGTGGACGTGATCACCGCAGGCCGGTCGGCACGCGAGGTGCTCGCCTGGAGCCGCGACCTCGTCGAACCTGCCGTGCGAACGGCGGTCGACACACTGCCTTCCTCAATGCTGCACATCGCCGGTTACCACTTCGGCTGGTGGGACGAACACGGCCACCCGGTACAGGTAAACGGGGGCAAGGCGATCCGGCCCGCGCTCGTATTGCTCAGCGCCCAGGCCGTCGGCGGTACAGCGGCTGCCGCACTGCCGGCTGCGGCCGCGGTGGAACTGGTGCACAACCACTCGCTGCTGCACGACGATGTGATGGACGGCGACCTGACCCGCCGCCACCGCCCCACGGCGTGGAGCGTATTCGGGGTCAACCCGGCGATCCTGGCCGGGGACGCGCTGCTGGTCCTGGCCTTGGATGTGCTGGCCGGCAGCGGGCACCCGGCTGCGATGGACGGGACCCGGATGCTCAGCGCCGCGGTGCAGGATCTGTTAGACGGCCAGAGCGCGGACTTGTCTTTCGAACGACGTGTGGAGGTCGAGCCGGCCGAGTGCGTGCGGATGGCCGAGCGAAAGACCGCAGCCCTGCTGAGCTGCGCGTGCGCGGTGGGCGCCGCATTCGGAGGCGGCCACCCGGAGCAGGTCGCGCAGCTGCGGGATTTCGGGATGCACCTGGGTTTGGCGTTTCAGCACGTGGACGACCTCCTGGGTATCTGGGGAGACCCCGCAGCGACCGGTAAGCCGGTCCATTCGGATTTGCGAAGCCAGAAAAAGTCCCTCCCGGTGGTAGCCGCCTTGGCCTCTGAGACACCGGCCGGACGCGAACTGGCCGCGCTCTATCACCGGGACCAGCCGCTGTCCGAAACCGACGCGGCCCACGCCGCGGAGCTGATCGACCTCGCGGGCGGGCGCACCTGGAGCCAGACCCAGGCCGACGATCTGGTGGCGCAGGCGATGCAGAAGTTGCGGTCAGCCAGTCCGACACCGCGAGCCGCCGCAGAGCTGGGCGCGCTCGCCCGGCTCGCCACCCACCGTGACCACTGAACCCCGCCTGGAGGCACCCCAGATGTCTCTCACCGTCCTGCTCGCCGCACCGCGATCGTTCTGTGCCGGCGTCGAGCGTGCCATCGAGGTCGTGGAGCGGTTACTCGACCAGCGGGGTGGTCCGATCTACGTGCGCAAGCAGATCGTGCACAACACCCATGTGGTCGCCGATCTCCAGGCGCGCGGGGTGGTGTTCGTCGACGAGCTCGACGCCGTCCCGGATGGCGCCACCACGGTGTTCTCCGCCCACGGGGTGTCCCCAGCGGTGCGGGGGCAGGCCGCCGACCGGGGGCTGGAGGTGATCGACGCGACCTGCCCGCTGGTGACCAAGGTGCATGCCGAGGCCCGCCGGTTCGCCGCCCGCGGCAACACCGTGATCCTGATCGGCCACGCCGGGCACGAAGAGGTCGAGGGCACCCTGGGGGAGGCCCCGGGTCGGACGATCCTGGTCCAGAGCGCGAGCGAGGTCGCGGAGCTGGAGGTCGCCGACCCGGGACGGGTGTCCTATCTGACCCAGACCACCCTGGCTGTGGACGAGACAACCGAGGTCATCGAGGCGCTGCGGGCCCGGTTCCCCGCGCTGCGCGGCCCGGGGTCCAACGACATCTGCTACGCCACGACCAACCGGCAGGACGCGCTCACCGCGATCGCCGCGGAGTCGGATCTGGTGCTGGTGATCGGCTCGGCGAACTCGTCGAACTCCGTGCGGCTGGTGGAGCTCGCGCGCCGCCACGGAACGCCCAGCTACCTCATCGACGACGCCGGCGACATCCGTCCGGAATGGCTGGACGGTGTCCACGTGATCGGGTTGACCGCTGGCGCCTCGGCCCCACCCCAACTGGTCGACGCCGTTATCACGGCCCTGGAACAGCTGAATCAGATTGCCGACTCGGCCGGCGGTGATCGGATCACCGTGGTCGAACGCGAGACCACCCGCGAGACCGTCCACTTCACCCTGCCGGCCGCGGTGCGGCGAGCATGAGCCTGCTCGGCCGCATCGCCGGGCCCACCGACCTCAAAGGACTGTCCAGCACGGTGCTCGCCGTGCTGGCGCAGGAGATCCGCACATTCCTGATCGACAAGGTGTCCGGCGTCGGTGGGCACCTGGGGCCCAACCTGGGTGTGGTCGAGCTGACCATCGCCGCGCACCGGGTGTTCAACTCACCCCATGACGTTCTGCTGTTCGATACCGGGCATCAGGCCTACGTGCACAAGATCCTCACCGGCCGGTGCGCCGATTTCGACTTCTTGCGCCAAGCCGGTGGCCTGTCCGGTTACCCGTCGCGGGTCGAGTCCGTCCACGATGTGATCGAGAACTCGCACGCCTCGACCGCCCTGTCCTACGCCGACGGCCTGGCCAAGGCCTTCTCGCTGCGGGGTGATGCCGACCGGCGGGTCGTCGCGATCGTAGGGGACGGGGCGCTGACCGGCGGCATGTGCTGGGAGGCGCTCAACAACATCGGCGCGGCCCCGGACCGGCCGGTGATCCTCGTTCTCAACGACAACGGTCGCTCCTACTCGCCGACCGTCGGCGCGTTCGCCCGCCACCTGGCCGAGTTGCGCCATTGCGATGTGGCCCGTCACACCCTGTTCGAGGATCTCGGGCTG
>JAICSB010000194.1 GCA_025937115.1 Pseudonocardiaceae bacterium
CAAAGGGCTGGGCCGCCGCAAAGCCAGACGACGACTCGCCGAGGTCGCCCGCGCGTACCCCGGCCTGTTCGCCCACTGGAAAGCCGGTGCCCACCCCGTCGGCTGGGCGACGGGAGCCGTGTGACGCGAGAGTGTCACGCTCGGTTCAACGAGCGCCGGTGGGTGCAACTCCCTCCGGCGACTCACCTGCCGTAGACGACACGCCATGTCGCGCGTGGCACACAAACCGCGATCAAGGAATTACCCGGCGGGGAGCTGGCTGCGGGCTGCGGCGTCCAGCGCGGCGGCAGCGGTTGGGGGTAGGCGCAGGGTGCCGCTGCGGTCCAGCTTTGCCAGTTCGGCGCGGGCCTTGGCGTATGCGGCGGTCCGCTCTGCATCGTGGTCGGAATCTCGAGCCATGGTGAGCAACTTGATCGCACGTGCCACGGTGGCCCGCTCCTGCGCGGGAATCCCAGCCAAGCGGATACGTTCGGCCGCGTCGCGGGCGGCGCCCCAGGCCCGCCACGCCTGATCCACTGCGGTGGCGAACCGAGCACAGTGCGCGGCTGGCGGTTCGGTGTCGGTGTCCAGCGCCTGGGCCTCGGCGAAAGCGTCGACGAACCGGCCGGTGGATGCCACGGTGACGTCGGTCAGCGCGGGTAGTCGCAGCACCGCAAGCGGGTCGCATTCGAACTGGGCGTACTCGCTGCGCAGCTGGACGAACCTGGCCCGGGTACCGCGCCAATCCGGCACAGGCGTAACCGGTGGCACGGCCGCCGGCTGCGCGCGGCCCGTCGCCTGGCGGTGGCGGCGGTGCAGGTGCCGCATCACGACTACCGAACCCGCTCCGACCAGCAAGAGCTGTCCGAAGACCGCCATCAGGGCGAACAAGGTCACGGTGACCACGCCAGCGCCGGCCAGGAGTGCTGCGCACAGCAGTACCAGCAGGGGACTGACGCGTCGCCGCGCTCGACTCCGGCGGTGATAGTGGTGGTATCGCGATCTGCCCATGGCCGCGTCCCTTCATGCCATATACTTGATACCCCTCCAGCCGCTCGCGTGGGAGAGCCCGCGCGGCGGAGATGTCACAGATCCCCCCGGCGGCCGCTATCACCTGCGATGATGCGGTCGGTAGCGATGGTAGGAGATTCCGCCCGACCGGCCGACTGGGAGGGAATGGCACATGTTCCGCAAGGTGCTGGTCGCCAACCGCGGGGAGATCGCGATCAGGGCGTTTCGGGCTGCCTTCGAACTGGGTTGCCAGACGGTCGCGGTGTTCCCCTACGAGGACCGCAACTCCGAGCACCGGCTCAAGGCCAACGAGGCCTACCAGATCGGCGAGCGGGGTCATCCGGTCCGCGCGTACCTGTCGGTGCCGGAGATTATCCGGGCCGCCCAGCGCACCGGAGCCGACGCGGTCTATCCCGGTTACGGGTTCCTGTCGGAGAACCCGAAACTGGCCGTCGCCTGCGAGCAGGCCGGCATCACCTTCATCGGACCGCCTCCTGCCGTGCTGGCGCTGGCGGGTAACAAATCGCGGGCGGTGGCCGCGGCACGTGACGCGGGCGTGCCGGTGTTGGCGTCCTGTGCCCCGTCCGCCGACATCGATCAGCTGATGGCCGACGCCGAAGCGATCGGTTACCCGGTCTTCGTCAAGGCCGTCGCGGGCGGCGGTGGGCGCGGCATGCGCAGGGTCACCAAGTCCTCTGGTCTGCGCACCGCGCTGGAGGCCGCCAGCCGGGAGGCCGAGTCGGCATTCGGCGACCCGACCGTGTTCTTGGAGCGGGCGGTCATCGACCCCCGGCATATCGAGGTGCAGATCCTCGCCGATCACACCGGGTCGGTCATTCACCTCTACGAACGGGACTGCTCGGTGCAGCGGCGGCACCAGAAGGTGGTGGAGGTGGCGCCCGCGCCGAACCTCGACCCGGATCTGCGGCAGCGGATCTGCGCCGACGCGGTGACCTTCGCCCGGAAAATCGGTTACGTCAACGCGGGCACCGTGGAGTTCCTCGTTGACCGCGGCGGTCACCACGTGTTCATCGAGATGAACCCGCGCATTCAGGTCGAGCACACGGTCACCGAGGAGATCACCGACATCGACCTGGTCGTTGCCCAGCTGCGGATCGCGGCCGGGGAGACGCTGGCTGACCTCGGGCTGTTCCAGGACGCCATCGTGCCGCACGGCGCGGCGCTGCAATGCCGGATCACCACCGAGGACCCGGCCAACGAGTTCCGCCCGGACATCGGGACGGTCACCGCGTACCGCTCGGCCAGCGGCGCCGGGGTCCGGCTGGACGGCGGCACCATGCACGCGGGCGCCCAGATCAGCGCGCACTTCGATTCGCTGCTGGTCAAAGTCACCTGTCGGGGCAGCGACTTCGCCACCGCGGTACGCCGGGCCCGCCGGGCTTTGGCCGAGTTCCGCGTCCGGGGTGTGGCCACCAACATTCCGTTCCTGCTCGCCCTGCTCGACGAGCCGGACTTCGTGGCGGGCAAAGTCACCACCTCCTTCATCGAGGAGCGGCCGCATCTGCTCACCGCCCGGCAGTCCGCGGACCGCGGCACCCGGTTACTGACCTACCTCGGGGACGTGACGGTGAATCGGCCGCACGGTGATCCGCCCGATCTGGTCGATCCGGTGAGTAAGCTGCCGCCGATCGATCTCGACGGCTTGGCGCCTGCCGGGTCCCGGTTGCAACTCCTCGCGCTGGGCCCGGAAGGATTCGCGCACTGGTTGCGGGCCGCAACCAGAGTCGGTGTCACGGAAACCACATTCCGAGACGCCCACCAGTCCCTGCTGGCGACCCGGGTGCGCACTAAGGACCTGCTCGCCGTGGCGCCCTACGTCGCGCGGATGACCCCGCAACTGCTGTCGCTGGAGTGCTGGGGCGGCGCGACCTACGACGTGGCGCTGCGCTTCCTCGCCGAGGACCCGTGGGAGCGGCTGGCCGCGCTGCGCGAGGCGGTGCCCAACCTGTGCCTGCAGATGTTGTTGCGCGGGCGCAACACGGTCGGCTACACGCCCTACCCGACCGAAGTGACCGCCGCGTTCATCGAGCAGGCCGTCCAGACCGGGCTGGACATCTTCCGGATATTCGACGCGCTCAACGACGTGTCCCAGATGCGCCCAGCGATCGACGCGGTGCGCGAAACCGGCCGGGCCGTCGCCGAGGTAGCGCTGTGCTACACCGCCGACCTGACCAACCCTGCGGAGACGCTGTACACCCTGGACTACTACCTGCGGCTGGCCGAGCAGATCGTCGCGGCCGGCGCGCACGTGCTGGCGATCAAGGACATGGCCGGCCTGCTGCGCCCCCCAGCGGCCCGGACGCTGGTGTCCGCGCTGCGCAGCCGGTTCGACCTCCCGGTGCACCTGCACACCCACGACACCCCCGGAGGGCAGCTCGCCACCCTCCTCGCGGCGATCGACGCAGGGGTGGACGCGGTAGACGCAGCAGCAGCGTCGATGGCTGGCACCACCTCGCAGCCGTCGCTGTCCGCGCTGGTCGCGGCGACTGATCACACCGAGCGCAGCACCGGGTTGGACCTGCAGGCGGTCTGCGACCTGGAGCCATATTGGGAGCTGGTGCGCAAAGTCTACGCGCCCTTCGAGTCCGGTCTGGCCTCGCCCACCGGGCGGGTCTACCACCACGAGATTCCCGGGGGCCAACTGTCCAACCTGCGTCAGCAGGCCGCGGCGCTGGGTCTGGCTGACCGTTTCGAGCAGATCGAGGAGGCCTATGCGGCGGCGGACCGGATGCTCGGGCGGCTGGTGAAGGTCACGCCGTCGTCGAAGGTCGTGGGGGATCTCGCGTTGCATATGGTCGGCGCCGGTGTCGAGCCGAAGGACTTCGAGGCCGACCCCGCCCGGTTCGACATTCCCGACTCGGTGATCGGCTTCCTGCACGGCGAGCTGGGTGTTCCGCCGGGCGGATGGCCCGAGCCGCTGCGCAGCAAAGCGCTGGTGGGCCGCAGTGGTCCGCGCGGCGTCGCGGAGCTGTCCGCGCACGACCGCCAGGGGCTCAACGGAGACCGGGCGCGGACCCTGAACCGGCTGCTGTTCGCCGGTCCGACGGCGGAGTTCGAGGAACATCGGGAGACCTACGGGGACACCTCGGTACTGCCCAGCAAGGAGTTCTTCTACGGGCTGCGCCCTGGTGAGGAATACGCCGTGGACCTCGATCCTGGGGTACGGCTGCTCATCCAGCTACAGGCGATCGGTGACGTCGACGAACGCGGCATGCGCACTGTGATGTGCACCCTTAACGGCCAGCTGCGCCCACTGCAGGTGCGGGATCGCTCCGTCGACTCGAAGGTCCCCGTCGCTGAGAAGGCCGACCGGTCCAACAGCAACCAGATCGCGGCGCCGTTCGCCGGCGTGGTCACTCTCAAGGTGTCTGAAGGAGACCCGGTGACCGCTGGCCAGCCGGTGGCCACCATCGAGGCGATGAAAATGGAAGCCGGGATCACCGCCCCGAAGAGCGGCACCGTAGCCCGCCTAGCAATCAAGCCCCTACAGCAGGTGGAGGGCGGCGACCTGATCCTAGAGCTGCAATGATGACACCGCGATTCGGCTCCGAATGGCGGTGCCGGGCACTCGCTGGACCGCCATTCGGAGCCGAATTGCGATGTCGGGGTACCTCATGCGGCTCGCTGGCGGAACTCGATTGACAGGCTTTCCCGTTTCGATGCGGCCTCTTGCCTTGCTGTCTGCAGCTCGTGCAACTGCCGGTACAGAGACAGCTGCGCGGCTGCTTGACGCTTAGCCCGCGCTTCGAGCCGCCATTGGCTGAGTCTCCAGCCGATAACCACACCTGAAATCACCAACGCCGATGCCACCAGGACGATCAACCCAGAAGTCATCTCTACTCCCTTGTCTCGGGCGGCGCCCCGGCCAGGATGCCGGATCTGCCGTTGGTAGCAGACAGTTACCCGAGTTCACTCAGGGCTAAACCCCGGTGCGGTCGCCGGACCGTGCCGCTACCCCCCATGATCGCCCACGTGAAACGGCTGGCGGTCCGCGCGTTCGCCAGCCAGCTTGAACCACTGTCGACCCGGCCCCGGCGACGAGACGATCCTCGGGCAGCACGTGCTGGACCGGCTCACGCGGGACTACGAGGTGATCCTGCTGTGAGCGGCAGCCTGCCGGGCGAGTACTTCGACGCCCTCTACGCCACCGCGACCGACCGGTGGGGGTTTGCCAGCCGATGGTACGAACAACGCAGTGTCTGTGCCTGGTGCTCAACGCGGCGGCACTGGGGACCCGCTACCTCGATGCTTGCGGTTACCCAACTCCGCGCCCAGGGCCACCAGGTCCGCGACGAAGACGCCGCCCTTCTGCCACCGCTGAAAGCCAAACACCTCAACGTCCCGGGCCGCTACGCCATCACCGCTTCGCAACCCAGCGACGGGCTGCGACCCCTGCGCGACGCGGCCGATGCCGAGGACCTCGTTGACTGAGCACCCGGCGGGCCAGAGATCCGCCGCCACGCGCTCACTGTTACTGACCAGCGAAGATGGCGTAGACCTCCCGGGCGGCATAGCTCAGCAGCGTGGTGTACTCCAGGGCGAACCTGCGGTGCAACCCGAGGGCAGTGGTGGCATCCTCGATGTTGTGCACGTGCCCAGTATTCCGAACGCGCGCGCGGCGCCGCGTCGGTGACGCGCCGTCGGAACGATGAGGCGACGGTATCAGCGGCAGGGCCGCTGCGTTGCGCTATGCCCCGCGCGGGACGTACGGGATGACCGCGACGCCGACCAGGCAGATCACGGCTCCGGTGATGTCGTAGCGGTCGGGTTTGTAGCCATCGAGGGCCATGCCCCAGGCTAGGGATCCGGCGACGAACACCCCGCCGTAGGCGGCCAGGATGCGGCCGAAATGCGCGTCAGGTTGCAGGGTGGCGACGAATCCGTAGAGGCCCAGGGCGATGATCCCGGCGCCGATCCAGGTGATGCCGCGATGCTCACGCATTCCCTGCCAGATCAACCAGGCGCCGCCGATCTCAGCGATGGCCGCGAGTACGAACAGTCCGATGGAACGCAGCACGGTCATGCCGATCAACGTAACCAGCGCCCAGGACAGCATGGGGATAAGCGACAGGCAGGCGTCCCGTCACGGAACCCCGCCTTGCATCCTGGACCTAGGTACGGGTTTATCGTCGGCGGTGTCGGCGCCCAGGAGGGCGGCGTGAGGAGTGAGGGAGTCCCGGGTGATGGCTTTTGAGATTCCGGCGAGTTGCACGCTGGGTCAGAGACCCGCGCGAGCTCGCCCACTACCGCGTGCAGGTGGCTTCAGTCATCCGCGCAGTCGACTGCGGACATCGACACCCGGCGCGACGG
>JAICSB010000291.1 GCA_025937115.1 Pseudonocardiaceae bacterium
ACTGTGTGAGCACTTCACGCACAGCCGGGCGGAGCTGTTCGAGATCGTCGCCGCCACCCGGATCCGGACCTTCTCCGAGCTGGTCACCAAGCACGGCACGGGCCGCGGTTGTGACATCTGCAAGCCCGCGGTGGCCTCGATCCTGGCCTCGCTGAGCGGAGTGCTCAACCCCGGCGGCCACATCCTCGACGGCGAGCAGGCCGCCCTGCAGGACACCAACGACCACTTCCTGGCCAACCTGCAGCGTAACGGCACCTACTCGGTGGTGCCCAGAGTCCCCGGCGGCGAGATCACGCCGGATAAGCTCATCGTGCTCGGTGAGGTGGCCCGCGACTTCGGGCTCTACACCAAGATCACCGGCGGGCAGCGGATCGACCTGTTCGGGGCCCGGGTGGAGCAGCTGCCGGCGATCTGGCGCCGGCTGGTCGACGCCGGCTTCGAATCCGGGCACGCCTACGGCAAGGCGCTGCGGACCGTGAAGTCCTGCGTGGGCTCCGACTGGTGCCGCTACGGGGTGCAGGATTCGGTGGGCCTGGCCATCGCGTTGGAGTTGCGTTACCGGGGGCTGCGTGCTCCGCACAAGCTCAAGTCCGCGGTCTCCGGTTGCGCGCGGGAGTGCGCCGAGGCCCGCAGCAAGGACTTCGGGGTGATCGCCACGGAAAATGGCTGGAATCTCTACGTCTGCGGCAACGGCGGTTTCCGGCCCCGGCACGCCGACCTGCTGGTCTCCGACGTCGACACCCAGACGCTGGTGCGGACCATCGACCGGTTCCTGATGTTCTACGTCCGCACCGCTGACCGGCTCCAGCGGACCGCGCCGTGGCTGGAGGAGCTGGAAGGTGGCCTGGACCATCTGCGAGAGGTCATCGTGGACGACTCACTCGGCATCTGCGCCGAGCTCGACGCCGCGATGGCGGCGCACGTGGTCGGCTACTCCGACGAGTGGCGCGGCGTGCTGGAGGACCCGGCCAAGCTGGCCCGGTTCACCTCGTTCGTCAACGCGCCTGGTGTGCCCGATCCGACCGTCGAGTTTGTCGAAGAGCGTGGCCAGCCCACCCCCGCCCATCGCAGACCAGGCCAACCGGTTCTGATCGCGGGCCCTACGCTGACAGTGGTCCGATGACCGCGCAACTGCAGCGGCACTGGACAGCAGTCTGCCGCTACGACGACCTGGTGCCCGAACGCGGAGTGGCGGCGCTGATCGACGGCGTTGCGGTCGCGGTATTCCGCACCCATGACGGTGCCCTGCACGCACTGTCCAATATGGACCCCTTTAGCGGGGCCTCGGTGTTGTCTCGGGGGATCGTCGGGGACCGCGAGGGCCGTCCGACGGTGGCCTCGCCGATCTACAAACAGGTCTTCGAGCTGGCTACTGGGATATGTCTGGATGACCCCAGCGTCACGGTGGCGACCTTTCCAGCACGGGTGCTCAACGGGGTCGTGGAAGTCTCCTCGGTATGACCGCGATGTCGCTGCACGCGAGACCCGAACCGCTACCGCTGGCGGGATTCACCGTCGGTGTCACCGCCGCACGCCGGGCTGCAGAACTGGGAGCCTTGTTGGAGCGGCGGGGTGCCGAGGTGCTGCACGCCGCGGCGATCCGGATCGTGCCGGTGGCCGATGACACCGAACTGCATGCTGCCACCGGGCAACTGATCAACGACCCGCCGGACATCGTGGTGATCACCACCGGGATCGGGTTCCGTGGCTGGGTCGAGGCCGCGGACGGGTGGGGGGTGGGGGAGGAGCTGCTCGGTGCATTGCGCCGCGCCACCTTGCTCTCCCGGGGTCCCAAGTCGCGTGGCGCGGTCCGAGCCGCCGGTCTGACTGACGCCTGGTCACCCCCGTCAGAGTCCTCAGCCGAGGTGTTGGAACACTTGCTGGCCAGTGATCTCGACGGCGTGCGGGTCGCCGTGCAGCTGCACGGCGAGCCACTGCCGGACTTTGTCGATGCGTTGTGCTGCGCCGGAGCACAGGTGATAGAGGTGCCCGTATACCGGTGGGTGCTGCCCGAGGATCTCGCACCGCTGGACCGGCTGATCACCGCGGCGCTGGACGGTGGCCTCGACGCGGTCAGTTTTACCAGCGCACCCGCGGCGGCCAGCGTGTTGCGCCGAGCCGACGATCTCGGGGTGCTGGGGCCACTGCTGCAACGCCTTCGCCGAGATGTGCTCGTCGCCTGTGTGGGGCCGGTCACCGCGGGACCGCTGGTGGCCCGAGATGTGCCTACCGTGCAGCCGGAACGCTCCCGGATCGGCGCGCTGGTGCGCACCCTGTGCGAGGCACTGCCAGCCCGAGCGCCGCGCTGGCCGGTCGCGGGTCAGGTACTTGAGCTGCGTGGGCACGCCGCGGTCGTCGACGGGGTACTGCGGGCGGTGCCGCCAACCCCGATGGCCCTGCTGCGGCTGCTGGTGGCTCGTCCGGGCCGCGTGGTGCCGCGCGCGGAACTGCTGTCGGTGATGCCCGCGGCCGGTGACGACGAGCACGCGGTGGAGACCGCTGTAGCCCGGTTGCGTGCCGCCCTGGGCGCCCCACGATTGGTACAGACCGTGGTCAAGCGCGGCTACCGGCTGGCCCTGGAGCCCGGAGACTGCCAGTGACACCCTCTGTCGTCGTGGCTGCCCATGGCACTCGGGACCCGGCTGGCGTCGCGGTGGCGGGTCAGCTGACCGATGCGCTACGCGCGCGGGTGCCCGGCAGCTCCGTGCGGCTCGCCTTCGTCGACGTGCTCGGGCCGGCGGTGCGCGACGTGATCGCCGGCGCGCCTGGCCCGGTCACCGTTGTGCCGGCCTTTCTGACTCGCGGTTATCACGTGCGAACCGACGTACCGCGAGAAGTGGCCGCCGCTGGCCGCAGAGACGTCACTGTCACCGCTGCCCTTGGACCGCACCCGCTGCTGGTGGGCGCCATGGCTGATCGGTTGCGTGCTGCCGGCTGGCGCCCGGGCGATGCAGTGGTGTTGGCTTCGGCGGGCTCATCGGACGAGCGGGCGGTAGCTGATGTGCGGGCCGCGGCAGTGCAGCTGTCCGGTGAGCTCGACTGCCGGGTTCGGGTCGGGTTCGTCGCCACCGGAACCCCTTCGGTGACGGCCCTAGTGTGGAGACTGCGGGCGGGCGGCGCACCCAGGGTCGCGGTTGCCTCATGGCTGCTGGCGCCGGGTCTTTTCCACCACAGGCTCGCCCGCACTGGCGCTGATGTCGTCGCAGCACCATTGGGTACGCATCCAGGAGTGATCGACCGGCTGGCCAGTCTCGGCGCTGCCGCCGCGGTGCTGCGCAGCGCCTGAGCGGGGTGCGGTCCAACCGCCACTGAGAAGGAAGCACCACTGACGGTAAACTAGTGGTGCACTCTCCGTGTGTGGCGACAAAGATGATCAAGGTGGACGAGCTGACACACGCCCGGTTGGCCGAGTTGGCTGCCGAGCACGGCACCACTATCGGCGGATACGTCGGCGAGCTTGCGAGCGCGCAGCGCACCCAAGCGGAGTGGGCGGCCGTCGCCCAGCAGACCCGGGCCTACCTGGGGGAGCACCTCGGTTTTGACCCGACATCGCAGGTGCGGGCTGAGCTGGACGCCGAGCACGCCGCGATCATGTCCGACCTTGCCGTCCAGTTCGCCGCTCGGCGCGCTACGCGTCGTGCCAGCGCGTGACCGAGACTGAGGCTCGCGGCTACCTGCTAGACACGACGGCGTTGCCGGCGCTCGGCTCCAGCCGGCGGGTTTCCATGCTCATCGCGACCGCACCTCATTCCCACCTGCCGATGTACGCGCCAGTCAGCTGCGTGGACGCGGCAGACCGCATCCGGCCCGGCATCGCCAGGCACGTCGGGCGGATTTCCGCAGTGGAACCCATCGACCTGACGTATTCCTCCGTGCTCGACTTGCGCGCGCACCCCGCAGACGGCGCTGGACGTAGCGCATGTGATCAGCCTCGCTCACCCGAGCCCCGATTGGTCCGCCGGGCTGATCGTGGCCACCGCCAAACCTGACCTCTACACAGGCTTCGACATTCCGATCTACCCTCGTGGACTGATTTGCGGCGTAGCGATTGTGTAGCGCACGGTGCTACGATAGTGACATGGATCAGGTGATCGGTCAGCGGGAGCTCCGCAACGACAACGCGGAGATCATGCGCCGGGTCGAGGCCGGGGAGAGGTTCACGGTTACCCGCAACGGCAGGCCCGTCGCTGACCTGATCCCGCACCAGGGGGATCGCGCGGTGCGGCGGCGGACGGTGGGCGAGCTGCAAGCGGAATTCCGCCAGATGACTCCCGTCGACAGCGCACGGTGGCACCGGGAACGCGCGGCATCCGACGCGGTATTCGGCCCGGATGACCCGCTAGAGGATCCCTGGCCGCGCGGGCACCCTGATCCGGCCCGGCGATGAGCCGCTCGTGCGCATCCTGCTGGATACCTCAGTGATCATCGATCTGGCTGACGTGGAGTTGGGTGTCCATGAATCCGCGGAACCGGCGGTGAGCGCGGTCAGCGTCGCGGAGCTGGCTTTCGGACTGGACATCGACGATCCGATCGAACGTCGGGCGCGCGCCGAGCGGTACCGCGCTGTGCGCGAGCAGTTCGCCGTGCTGACCTTCGACGTCCACGCCGCCGAGATCTACGGCACCATGGCCGCGGTGATCCGCAGGGCTGACCGTAATCCCCGCCCCCGGCGAATGGATCTCCAGATCGCTGCCACGGCAGCGGCCTACTCGATACCCCTCGTCACCCGTGACATCGACGGTTTCGCCGGCCTTGAGCGGCTACTTGACGTCGTCGTGGTGTGACGTTGCCGGCGATATAGCTCTTGGAACGCCGCGCGTATTAGCGCGGATTTCCGCGCAGGTCAGTCGACGCAACCTTGCTGGTCGGATGGCTAGCCCGGACGCGGGGCCTGGACGGCGTTGACCTGGGGGGACATTCGTGACGCTCGCCGCCGCTTGCCGACC
>JAICSB010000267.1 GCA_025937115.1 Pseudonocardiaceae bacterium
GGAGGATGTCACCGACATCATCCTCAACCTCAAGGAGCTGGTGGTCGGCTCTGAGGAGGATGAGCCGGTGACGATGTACCTGCGCAAGCAGGGGCCGGGTGACGTCACCGCGGGCGACATCGTGCCACCGGCCGGTGTCACCGTGCACAACCCCGACCTGCACATCGCCACCCTCAACGGCAAGGGCAAGCTCGAGATCGAGCTGATCGTGGAGCGGGGCCGCGGCTATGTGCCCGCGGTGCAGAACAAGGCGTCCGGCGCGGAGATCGGCCGGATCCCGGTGGACTCCATCTACTCACCGGTGCTGAAGGTGACCTACAAGGTCGAGGCCACCCGGGTGGAGCAGCGGACCGACTTCGACAAGCTCGTCTTGGATGTGGAAACCAAGCCGTCGCTGACCCCCCGGGACGCGCTGGCCTCGGCCGGACGCACCCTGGTGGAGTTGTTCGGCCTGGCCCGCGAGCTCAACGTCGAGGCCGAAGGCATCGAAATCGGACCGTCGCCGGCCGAAGCGGACACGATCGCGGCGTTCGCCATGCCGATTGAGGACCTGGACCTCACCGTCCGGTCCTACAACTGCCTCAAGCGCGAGGGCATTCACACCGTTGGCGAGTTGGTCAGCCGCAGTGAGGCCGACCTATTGGACATCCGCAACTTCGGTGCCAAGTCGATCGACGAGGTGAAGCTGAAATTAGCGGGTCTGGGTCTGCAGCTCAAGGACAGCCCGCCCGGATTCGACCCCTCGGCGGTGGCGGCAGAATACTCGATCGACGGATGGGGCGAGGCCAGCGAGAACGGGGTTGACAACGGCCCCGATTACGGCCCCGACGACGGCCACGACTACGCCGAAACCGAACAGCTCTAAGCACTCGTGAGTGGCAAACAGTGTTATAACACTGTTTGCCACTCACGAGGCACCTGAAAGGAGCCATAAAATGCCAACGCCGACCAAGGGTGCCCGGCTCGGCGGGTCGCCGGCCCATCAACGGCTGATGCTGGCCAACTTGGCGACATCGCTGTTCGCCCACGGCAGGATCACCACTACCGAGGCTAAGGCGAAACGGCTGCGCCCGTTCGCCGAGCGGTTGATCAGCAAGGCTCGAGTAGGGGACCTGCACAACCGCCGCGAGATCATGCGGGTGATTCAGGACAAGGACGTCGTACACAAGCTGGTCGCGGAGATCGGTCCGCAGTTCGCGACCCGACCGGGTGGCTACACCAGGATCCTCAAGACCCTGCCACGCAAGGGCGACAACGCGCCGATGGCGATCATCGCGCTGGTCACCGAGCGCACCGCGGCTGAGGTCGAGGAAGTCCAGCGCCGAGCCTTCAAGGCCCGGCCGACGGCGAAGCAGCCGACCGACAAGGCCGCCGATTCCACCCCGGAGGAGACCCCGGCTGGGGAAGCGACACCCTCGCCTGCTCAGCCGGAGGACGAGGACTAAATCCTGAGTCGCAGCGACGCACTCCAGGAGCCCGCGGTCCCCACTGGGGATTGCGGGCTCCTGCGCTATCGGCTGGATATCAGCTACGACGGGTCCGGCTTCTCCGGATGGGCTCGGCAACCCGAGCGACGCACCGTCCAGGGCGTTGTCGAGCACGCTGTAGCGACCGTGGCGCGGATCGAGGCCAACCTCACCGTTGCTGGGCGCACCGATGCGGGCGTGCACGCCACCGCGCAGGTTGCGCACATCGACGTGCCGCCTGGGATGCTGCCGCCCGACCAGCTCGCCCACCGGTTGGCTCGGTTGCTGCCACCGGATGTTCGGGTGCTCTCGGTGCGGCAGGTGCCGCGCACCTTCGACGCTCGGTTCTCCGCGCTGCGGCGGCACTACCGGTACCGGATCTGCGACGCCCCGTGGGGCGTTGAGCCGCTGCGCCGGTACGACACGCTGAGCCACCCTAGACGGCTCGACGACGCTGCGATGAACGTTGCTAGCAGGCTCTTGCTCGGGGAGCACGACTTCGCGGCGTTCTGCCGCCGCCGGGACGGCGCGACCACGGTGCGCGCGCTGGAGCGGTTCGAGTGGACCCGCGACGAACCGCACTTGCTGGTCGCGCATGTCGCCGCGGACGCGTTCTGCCACTCGATGGTGCGCAGCCTGGTGGGCGCCTTGCTAGCGGTGGGACAGGGCCGGCGCGCACCGGACTGGCCCGCTGGTCTACTGCGGCACACCGCCCGGGCCAGCGACGTGGCGGTGGCATCCGCGCACGGCCTCGTTCTAGTCGGGGTGGACTATCCCGACGACGACCAGCTCGCCGCCCGCGCCGAGCAAACCCGTGCATTGCGATTAACTCCTGGGTTGGCCCAATAGCTCCTGGCTTGGCCCAATAGCGGAGCTTGGCGACGCTGGCCGAGTGCAACTCAGATTCGTGTCGGCCGAGACTGTCAGACCTGTGTTGTAGCGTTTGGGTTGTGATGGTGCGGCAGTTGATTCCCGGGGGTCTGGCGGAGATGGTGCCGGGTCCTGTATTGGGTGCGTTGTTGGCCGGGATCGACATTCATGCATTGACTGGTGCGGATGCGGTAGAAGTATTGCAAGCTCGGGCCCGGCAATTATCTCATGAACAGGCCCGGTTGCTGGCCACCATGGTGGAAGTCGGGTTGTGTGACCCGGACGCCGGGGACGGCGAGGTGGCCCGGTTGGTGGAGTCGCCGCTTTATGCTGCGGATGAGGTCCGTGCCGCGTTGGCCTGGACCCGCCGCGCTGCGGACCGGGAACTCGATTTCGCCGAAACCCTGGTACTGCGGATGCCCGCGGTGTTCACCGCGCTGGACACCGGCCGGATCTGCCGGAGCAAGGCCTGGGTGTTCGCGGATCTGTGCGCTGGGCTGACCGCCGAGCAAGCCGCGGTGGTGTGCGCGCGGCTGCTGCCCCAGGCCACCCGGCTCACCACCGGCGAGCTCGCCGCGCGGATCAAGCGCCTGGCTATCGCGTTGGACCCGCAGTGGGCCGCGCGCCGGTATGCCACCGCGGTGCGGGAACGCAACGTGATCGGGTACCTCAACGATGACGGCACCGCCACCGTCACCGGGTCGGCGTTACCCGTAGACCAAGCCGCTGCGGCGTGCGCGCATGTCGAAGAACTCGCCCGGGCGGTCAAACGCGCCGGGCATCCCGGCCGGATCGGTCCGCTACGAGCCGATCTTTACCTCGGTCTGCTCGACGGCCGCTGGCAGCACCACACCCGCGACCAGATCATCACCGACCTGCTGTCCCGCGCCCCCAGCGACCACGACACCGACACCGACACCGACACCGACACCGACACCGACACCGACACCGACACCGACACCGACCCGGACAGTTCCGCCGATCCGATGGGACAGCCGACCAACGGTGATGACTCGGCCGGGACCGGTCCCGCGACCACCACGTCGGACGGCGATTCGTCAGACGGCCACGGTGACATTCATGGGGACTGCGCGGCAACTCCCCTCGATGAGACGCCCACCGCGAGCGGCCCCGCGGCAGCACCGCCGGCGCGGCGGGTCGGGGTGGAGCTGCGGGTGGCGCTGTCGACGCTGCTCGGGTACGACCGGTATCCCGGTGAGGTCGCCGGGTGGGGCCCGGTGACCGCCGAAGTCGCCCGCACCCTGGTGATCGCCCAACGCGCCACCGAATGGCGTTTCGCCATCACCGACCCGGCCGGGCAGCTACTGCTGGCCGGGACTACCCGCCGCCGACCCCCCAGCGTCACCCCCGAGGGCACCGCCGCTGAATTGCCGTCGTGTCGGGGTGGGATCGTCGAACTGCAGCTACCCGCCGCTCTGCTCACCGAGCTCGCCGCGGACCCGGACGGCTGCGGTCAGTGGGCTGGCGTAGTGGCCGACCTGCACGCCCAGCGCACCCAGCACCTCCGCCACGGCGGGACTGGACTGACCGCGCAGGATCCGACCGCCCGGTTCGCCGGGGCGGTACTCCGCCGCCACGTCGAAATCCGGGACCGGTCGTGTGTCTACCCGGGATGCCGCGCCACCGCCCACAGCGCCGACCTCGACCATACCGTCGACCACGACCACGGCGGACCCACCACCACCGGGAACTCCGGACCGCTATGCCGCCACGATCACCGCCTCAAACACGCCGGCCGGTGGCGGCTGAACCAGCCCACGCCCGGTCACTTCACCTGGACCAGCCCACTGCGCCGGACCTACTACACCCAGCCACCGCCGATCACCCACGACCTGCCCGAACCCCGACCCAGACCCGATGATCCCGACCCCTGGCCATCCGCCAGATCCCACGACGACAGTCCCATCCTGGACCGACCACCACCCCCACCCGACCCACCACCCCCTGCTGAGCCACCAAACCCGGATCAGCCACCACCCTTCTGAGGATGGCACCGGCTCACGCCGCGCGTGACCTGAACCTGCGCGGAAGCTGCTCCACGGGCTCGACCGGCACGTCGATCAATAGCGTCGTACCGGCCGCTGTCGACGTATCGTTTGGCCGTTGCTCCCGGATCGATGCCAGGCTGAGATGTTCGGGACTGTCGGATCTCCGGTTACGCGATCAGACGAAACGTGAAGTAATCGATCTGCCAGCCGTCCTCAATGAGGCTGCGCTGGGCCACTACCTCATGTAGGAAGCCGCCGTTGTCGATAAGGCGCAGAAGATAGGCCAAATCTCCGGAGGTACCGAAGAAGATCAGCATTCGACCGCTGTCTGTCAGGTATCGCCGTGCTTGGCGAAAGAATCTCGTCATGGCGCCATAGTTCTCATCCGTAGTGGCGGCTTCGAGTACGTCGCGGGGGTAAACCAACGGAACGGCGGGTCGAAAACGATCAGGTCGAACCTGCCGTCGACGTTGCTGAAGATGTCGCTGTGGCGGACTTCGACGCGGTCGGCGACATCGTTGCGCAGGGCGTTGTCGCGGGCGGCCGCGAGGGCGTGCCGGCTAGTCCGGCCGCCAGATCCGGTGCGAGTGGGCGAGTCACCGCCGGACTGTGGTCTGCGCCGCCGACGACCAGATCCACCAGGTCTATGGCCTCATCGACCGCACCCTGGGTGACTGGTCGCGACGCGTGAAGAAGGCGTCGATCGAGGTCCGCAGCCCGGGGACGTCGAGGCCGTGGGCTGCGTCGTGCTCGGTGATGGTGCCGTAGCGACGCAGCTCGGCCTGGCCCACCCCGAGGGCGAGCAGGCGGTGGCGCACCCCGTGTAGCGCCTGGGTCACCTGACCGGTGGAAGTGCCGGCGAGGTATGGCTCCACGATGACAACGTCGGGCTCGGTGAGCGTGACGCGCAACCC
>JAICSB010000043.1 GCA_025937115.1 Pseudonocardiaceae bacterium
CCCGCCGGATGCATCCGGCCCGCGGCGACCAAGCCGGTGACGATTCCCACGTTGCGCGCCGACCACGGACTACCGGCCCGTCGGGGCGTGAAGCGTTGTCGGTAAGTGGTCTGGTCCCGGCGCTGCAATGCTCGGCTAACCAGGTACGCCATGCGGCGGCATCAGCGAGGATCAGTTCCGGTAGTTCATCGGCCATCGTGATGAGAGCCTCGCAGCCGCGACAGGGCACGAGGAGGACCGTCATGTCGAAGGACCCAGCCGTTGAGATCGCCATCGCCACACCGCTGCAGGCTGAGCTCGTCGAGGCCATCCGCGCAGCGCAACCGACCGCCCGGGTGCACTACCAGCCAGACTTGCTTCCACCGGCGAGATACCCCAACGATCACGCGGGCGATCCGAACTTCCACCGCAGCGCTGCCGGCGAGGAGCAGCTCACCGCGATGCTCGCTGCCGCTGACGTGCACTTCGGCGTTCCGGGCGAGACGCCCGCCGCATTAGCTGGCGTAGTCCGTAGCTGCCCGCGGCTGCGCTGGGTACAGGGCACCGCCGCCGGGGCTGGCGAGCTGTTGCGTCATGCCGAGCTCACCGCCGCGGAGCTACGCCGGGTGGTGATCACCAAAGCCCGCGGCGTGCATGCGGCACAGCTTGCCGAGTGGGCGATGTTCGGGCTGCTCGCGGTGACCAAGGGACTGCCTCGACTCGCGGCGGACAAGGCCGCCCGCCGCTGGCACCACTATCCGGTCCGCGAGCTGCGCGGCGGCACCCTGCTGATCATCGGGCTGGGCGGGATCGGCCGGGAGGTCGCCCGGCTGGCCCGCGGGCTGGGCATGCGAACGATCGGCGTCCGACGCCACGCGTCGGCCGGCGAACGTGACGATGACGTCGACGAGTTGCGTTCGACGGCTGAATTACCGGAGCTGGTCGTGCGGGCGGACGCGGTGGTGCTGTGCCTTCCCGGCACTCCCGCGACCGACGGGCTGTTCGACCGGGCGCTGATCGAGATGCTGCCTTCGCACGCTGCGGTAATCAACGTCGGCCGGGGCACCACGGTGGACGAGGCCGCGCTGGTCGAGGCACTGACCGCCGGGCGGATCGCGGGGGCCGCGCTGGAAGTGTTCGCCACTGAGCCGCTCCCGGCGGACAGCCCGCTGTGGACCCTGGACAACGTGCTACTCAGCCCGCACACCGCCGCGCTGTCGATACACGAGAACGAGCGGATCGTGGAACAGTTCGTCGGTAACCTCAGCCGTTACCTCGACGGTCTCCCCTTGCACAACCTGGTCGATCCCCGCACTTTGTACTGACGTCGAGGAGACTGGATGGAAGTGGTATCGGCCGAACGGCTGCGAGATGTCTTCGGTCGACGTCAGCATGCTGACTTTTACGGACAGCCGATGTGGGCGTTAGCGCAACGGTCCGTTGGCTTGAACCTGTTCGACGACCTCGACGCGATCGCCGACGTGCACGGTCGCGCCGGGGGAATCTGGGATGAGGTTGATCGCGAACCAGATCTTGCCGTCCCACCGCCGATGACGAGCCAGCGTCGCAAGTGGCTCCTTGCCCTTGCGCGCCGTCCCGGGGTCGATCGTGGTGAACACGCAGCGGTCGCAGGCTTTCACCGCGCGGAAGCTCGCGGCTCCGATCCGCAGCACCCGCCAGCCGTCCTCATCCCAGGCAGGTGCGCCGGCGACGACCAGATTGGGGCGAAACCGTGTCATCGACACCGGCCCCTCCTCCGGCCGCAGTCCCGCGGCGATGAGATCGTTCAGCGCGGCCAGCGATCCCTCGGTAGCAAGCAACATCGGGTAGCCGTCGGCGAAGGACACTCGATCCTGCTCGCGGCTGTACGCGGCGTTCGGGCGGCGCTGCGCGGGGTCGGTGAGGTACACCAACCGGACCGGCTTGCCGACCACCTTGCTGAACCAGGCGTGCGCCTCCTCCGATGCGGGCGCGGCTGCCAGCTCACTGGAGAAGACCCGGACATCGGTGACCACAGCCGCATCCGGCGTGCTGACCAGCAGCGGGTCGGTGTCCGGCGCCCGCACCAGCAATCCGTCGACGTCGAACTCCGGGGTGACCAGCACCAGCTGCGGGTACTCCCGGGCCGTCACCACGCGGCCTTCGTCATCGACGAGCATCCACCGCCGATCACCCCCCAGCCCCCACGGCTCGACCACGACGTGGGTCAAGCCGTGGCCACGGCAGGACTTGATCGGATACCTGTTGATCCCGGTCAGCGTGAGCCCCACGGACGCCAGGCTCCCGGTCAGGCAGATCGAGGGCAAGGAGATTCGGACAGCCTTGCGACGAGATCAGAGATTGGCGCCGAGGCCGCCTATACCGGCTCCCCCTGCACCGCCGGAACCACCGATGCCCCCGTGGCCGCCTTCGCTCTCGGCACCATCGCCGTCGCCGCCATGACCACTGTCGCCTTGGCTACCGCCGCCATGACCGCCGGTGCTGACCAGGGACAGGATGGTACGGGCCGGGAGCAGCTCCACGTGCTGGCCGTCCATTTCGGCAAAGCTCAGTGTGCCGGGCATAAGATCCTCCTCTAGGGGGCCCAGTGGGCCGGGAAAGAGCGCTTCATCGACGGCAGTGTCGCTTCGGCTTATCCCCACCGTGGCCTGGAGAAGGCTGTATGACAACATGCGTCGCTCCCTAACTTTGCACACCGTTACCTACTGCTGACTTTTCGGTTGCTACTTAGTCAGAGGCGAAAGGTGACGGAATTCGGGCGGATACCTACGAGATTCCCGACACCGAGTACGTAGGTGATGGTTGACCCGGCTTGCTCCTGGCCAAGCCCTCCGGCGGGGCGTCACCCCTGCCTGATGTGGTGTGAGAAACCGACAAGCCGCCGGCATTGGTACGGTGCGGCGGTGGTGCTTGCTGCGATCCGGGACGGCATACGACGGTTTCTACAGCGTCCTGGATCGGTGGCCCCGCGCCAATTCCAGCCGGTCGTCGATGGTGCGGGTGCCTGGGAGCAACGGTACCGGCGGGTCACCGACGCTGAGCTGGCCGAGTCGGTGCGGGCGATGTTCGTTGCGCACGGGCCGGAGCGCTCCCACGATCGGCTGGCCGAATTCTGCGCTGCGGGTCGGGAAGCGGTCCGGCGGGCACTGGGTCTGCGGTTGTTCGACGAGCAGTTGCTGGGTGTGCTGGGGCTGATGGCCGGTCACGTACTCGACATGGCCACAGGGGAGGGCAAAACGCTGTGTGGCGCGATCGCGGCCGCCGGTTTCGCCGCCCAGGGACGTCAGGTGCACGTCCTATCGGTTAATGACTATCTGGCGCAACGCGACCGTGAGTGGATGCATCCGGTATATGCGCTGTTGGGGGTGTCGGTGGACTGCGTGCAGCAGTCGCATTCATCACGGCGGCGCCGCGAGACGTACGCGGCTCAGGTGGTTTACGGCGCAGTCAGCGAGATCGGTTTCGACGTGCTACGCGATCGGTTGGTCACCGATGTCGCGGACCGTGTCGGGCCCGAGCTGGATGTGGCGATAATCGATGAGATCGACTCGGTCGTCATCGATGAAGCCCGAGTGCCGCTGGTGTTAGCCGGCGCGATACCCGCCGAGGACATCGACCCGATCATGATGGACGTAGTACGGACGCTGCGTCCAGACCGGGACTACCAAGTCGATGCCGAGCGGCGCAACGTGGCATTGACCGATCACGGCACGACGGTGGTGGAAGCCGCATTAGGCGGAATCAACCTGTACACCGCAGCCCACACTGAGACACTCGCGGGAGTCAATGTCGCCCTGCACGCACTGGCGCTGCTGAGCCGGGACGTGGACTACCTCGTGCGCGACGACGCCGTTGCGCTGATCAACCCATCACGCCGGCGGGTGGCGGCGCTGCAGCGTTGGCCAGATGGAATACAGGCCGCTGTCGAGGCTAAGGAAGGAGTGCCGCCGAGTCCTACCGGGGAAGTTCTCGACTCGATCACGATCGGCAACCTCGTCCGCCGTTACCAGTTGGTTGCCGGCATGACCGGCACCGCGGTCGCGGTCGCCGACGAACTGCGGGAATTCCACCAGCTCGAGGTCATGGTCGTGCCGCGGCACGATCCGTGCATCCGCATTGACGCACCGGACCGGATCTACACCACCGCGCAACGGCGTCGGCACGCGGCCGTGGCGCGGATTCGTATGGTCCACGCCACCGGACGACCGATTCTGATCGGTACCCAAAGCGTGGCAGCCTCCGACGAACTCGCCATCGCTTTGCAAGAAGTGGGTTTGGATCCGGCGGTACTCAACGCACGAAACGACGCTGAGGAAGCCGCCATCACCGCCCGGGCGGGCGAGATAGGGCGAATCACGGTCTCCACCCAGATGGCTGGCCGAGGAACCGACATTCGGCTGGTGGACACCGGGCGGTTGGGCGGCCTTTATGTGCTGGGGTACGGACGTCACGACAGCAGCCGGCTCGACGACCAACTCCGCAGTCGGGCCGGACGGCAGGGCGACCCGGGCAGCAGCGAGTTCTTCACCAGTATCGACGACGAGATCCTCACCCGGCACGGCGTCCTCACTTCGGCCGAAGATCCACGCGCTGCCGCGGCCGTCGATCAAGCCCAACGTATCGCCCAAGCGGACAACCTGAAAATCCACCGCACCACTTGGCACTACCATCATCTCATCGATCAGCAACGCGACCGCGTCCTGCATCACCGCGAGCAGATTCTGCGCACGCGGCTAGCGTCGGACGATCTCGCCCACCGGTGCCCCGATCGATACACCGCTCTGATCGCGGCGCTGGGCCTGGAAAGCGTCGACCAGGCCGCCCGCCAGATATGGCTTTACCACCTGGATCGGCGGTGGAGCCAACACGTCGCATTTCTCGCCGAACTCCGTGAAGGGATTCACCTACGAGGGCTCGCCAGAGGGCTCACCGCCCTTTCGCCCTTAGACGAGTTCCATCAAGAAGCGATGCGGGCCATCCGCACTTTCGCTGCTGACGTCGAACGCGACACCCAAGCCACCTTCAGCACCATGAATCTCGACGACGGTGACTTGGCCACCCCGGCCGAGTCGCCACCTCGACGTTGCTCGTCGCCAATGCCGGTGACGGGGTCCAGCGGGCCGCGAGCGCCGGCCTGACGGCGGTCGATGTCGCCCCAGGTGTGTAGGTGATGCTGGCGGAGTTGGCCGTGAACTCGACAGCACGGACTTTTTCGCCGACAGAAACGTCGGTGCCGTCGAGTTCACGACGCTAGTCGCTTCGGCTCGAAGGATGGGCTGAGCACTTCGAGCGGTTTAGCGGTGAAGGACAAAGCGCCCAGGTTCAAGCGCCAGTACACACTCGGCGACGCTGGTGAGCACCGCGCGGTGCTCGGGCATTGCCACCGGACGCAATGGTTGCACGTGTGTGGTAGTGGCAAGGTCAGAGCTTGACCGGGTAGACGGGCTCGGGGATCTCCGGTTTGATGCGGTGCTCGACGAAGATGCCGTGCCACAGCATGAACACCAGCAGGGCCCATATCTGGCGGCTGCGGTCCATCCTGCTCTCCCTGTGCTCTTCGAGCAGGGCCAGCACCGCGTTCTTGTCGAGTAGTTCCTCGGTCTTCGAGTCGGCGATGATGCCGCGCGCCCAGTCGTACATCTCGTTGCGCAGCCACGGCCGGATCGGCACCGGGAAGCCGAGCTTGCGCCGGTGCAGCACGTGCGCCGGGATGATCTTGGCCAGCGCCTTTCGCAGCGCGTACTTCGTCGTGTCGCCGGCGAGCTTCTGGTCAAGCGGGATGCTCGCGGCGACCTGGAACACCTCGGCGTCCAGGAACGGCACCCGCAACTCCAGCGAGTTCGCCATGGTTACCTTGTCCGCCTTGACCAGGATGTCGCCGCGTAGCCAGGTGTAGAGGTCCACGTGCTGCATCCGGGCGACCGGGTCCCAGCCGCGGGAGACGTCGTACCAGGGCGCGGTGACGTCCATGAAGCCGACTTCCTGGGAGTAGGTCTTCAGCACCGCGCGCAGCTGCTCGTCACGGAAGTTGCGGGCGTTGCCGTAGTAGCGCTGCTCCAGGGTCAGCGCGCCGCGCCGCAGCAGGTCCTTGCCGCGGACCCCCTCGGGAATCTTCGTGGACACCTTGCCGACGAGTCTGCGCACGCTACCGGGGACCTTCTCGAACGCCGCCAGCGAGATCGGCTCATTGTAGATTGTGTAGCCGCCGAACAGTTCGTCCGCGCCCTCACCGGACAGGACGGCCTTGACGTGCTTGCGTGCCTCCCGCGCGATGAACCACAGCGGCACCAGCGCCGGGTCGGCCACCGGATCGTCGAGGTACCAGACGATGAGCGGCAGCGCCTCCATCATCTCGTCCGCCGACACCGTGCGGATCACGTGCTTGACACCGATCGCGGCGGCCGACTCCGCGGCGACGTCGACCTCGGAGTAGCCGTCGCGCTCGAACCCGGTGGTGAACGCGATGAGGTTCGGGTTGCACTCTTTGGCCAGCGCCGCGGTCGCCGTGGAGTCGATGCCGCCGGAGAGGAACGCGCCGACCGTGACGTCCGGGTCGGAGATCATGTGCTTGGACACCGAATCGCGCAGGACGTCGGCGATGCGCTCGTACAGCGCCTCCGCCTCGGCGTCGCCGTCGACCGGTTTTGCGATGAACTGCGGGTGGAAGTACCGAGTGAACTCAACCTGCCCACCTGGGACGACCCGGAATGAGGTGCCGGACTCGACGCGGCGGATCCCGGTGTGCAGCGACTCGGGCTCCGGCACGTATTGGAGCACCAGGTAGTGCTGCAACGCGGTCTGGTCCAGTTCCTCGGGGACGCCCAGGGTGCCGGACAGCTCGAGCAGGCTCTTCTTCTCGCTGGAGAACGCCACGCCGCCCGGCCCGCCCGAATAGAACAGAGGCTTGATGCCGAACGGGTCACGCGCGCCGAACACGACCTTCTCCTGCGCGTCCCAGATCATGAAGACGAACATGCCGCGCAGCTTCTTGACCGCGTCCGCGCCGAGGTAGTGATAGGCGGCGACGACCGCCTCACCGTCGCCGTCGGTGTTGAACTTCGCGCCGAACTTCCCGGCGAGCTCGGCCCGCAGCTCGAGGTAGTTGTAGATTTCGCCGTTGAAGTTCAGCGTGTAGCGCGTCGGCGCCTCGGGCGGCCCCCACACCAGCGGCTGGTGGGAGTGCTCCAGGTCGATGAACCCGAGCCGGTTGAAGCCGTAGACGACCTCAGCTTCGGCCCAGGTGTCGGTCTCGTCGGGGCCGCGGTGGCGCTGGCAGCGCAGTGCCGCCGCGACGGCGTCCCGCGCGGCAGCCGCGTCGGTCTCGGTGGCACAGATCAGTCCAAGCACGCCGCACACGTGTACTCACACACCTCACAGTCGTCACCGGGCTGGGAAGCGCGCAGTATCCCGCGTCCGCCTCCGCGGCGTGCAGGTCACCCCCACGCAGTGCGGCGGGACTGTCGGTGGTCGGTGCGAGAATCGGGGCGTGACCGTAACAGTGCCCGATCCCGTTCCAGTGGCCGCGCTCGGCGTGCAGATAGTGATTGACTGCACCGACCCGTCAGGGCTTGCCGAGTTCTGGGCCGAAGTGCTTGCCTACGTCGTGGAACCGCCACCACCGGGCTTCGACTCATGGGACGAGTTCGCCGAACACATCGGGATACCTCCCAAGGACCGCGACCGCCTCGCCGCCGTGGTCGATCCCGACCGGGTGCGACCACGCGTCCTGTTCCAGAAGGTTCCCGAGACCAAGGAAGTGAAAAACCGTGTGCATCTGGACATCGATGTCGCACCCGGCATCGCCCTGGGCAGCGAAGAACGCAAAGCGGCCGCCCGGGCCCGCTCCACACAGCTGACGTCGCGGGGCGCGACCCTGCTGAGTGAGCTGGACGAGCCGGCCGGATGGTGCCTGGTCATGGCTGATCCCGAGGGCAACGAATTCTGCCTGCACTAGCCGGACCACGGGGCCCCGGCGCCGGCGTGAAGGCCACCGCCCATCCGGCCAGTACTGCCGGCACAGAACAGCCCGATCCTCCGACCGTGGGCCACCATGAGTGCAGTGAGCTGTGGAGCGAAGGGGTGTGTCATGGAGGTGGAGGTCGAGGAGACGCGCTTGCCCGGGATCGGGCTGCGTCACGACTTCGTCACTGTGCAAGGACGTCGGATCGGGGTCGTCTCGCAGCGCAACGGCGTCCGGCATGTGGTGATTTACGACGAGGAGGATTCCGACGCATGCGCCGCCACGGTGGAGCTGACGTCCGAGGAAAGTGAGGTAGTGGCGGAACTGCTCGGCGCGCCGCGGATCACCGAGCGGTTTGCCCGGTTGCGTGAGCAGGTTGAGGGGCTGGCCACTGACGGGCTGCCCATCGCTGCCGGCTCTCCGTTCGTCAACGCGACGCTCGGGGACACGGCCATCCGTACTCGCACCGGCGCTTCGGTCGTGGCGGCACTGCGCGGGGATGAGGTGTTCGCCTCGCCGGCCCCGGACTTCCGTTTCCGGGCCGGTGACCGGCTCATCGTGGTGGGCACCAAGGACGGGGTGAGTGCGGTACGCGCCCTACTGGCCTCGGGCTGATGGGTGATCTCGGACTGCCGCTCCGAGCTGTCGGAGTCTGGTGAATCCGACCGCACGCCTACTGCTCGAGCTCGGCGCCGTCCTGCTGGGGTTAGGTGCGGTGGGCCGGCTCGCCGGACGGATCGGGCTGTCTCCGATTCCGCTGTATCTGCTGGCTGGGCTGGCCTTCGGTACCGGTGGGCTGCTGCCGCTGCAGGCGCCAGAGAGTTTTTTCGCCACCGGTTCAGAGGTAGGCGTGGTCCTGCTGCTGCTGGTGCTCGGGCTGGAGTACACCGTCGATGAGCTGATCACCAACGTGCGTAGGCAGGCCCCGGTCGGGCTGATCGACCTGTTGCTCAATGGCCTGCCGGGGGCCGCCTTCGCGATCGTGTTGGGCTGGGGACCGCTGGCGGCCCTGGCGATGTTCGGGGTCACCGCGATCAGCTCGTCAGGCATCATCTCCAAGGTCCTCACCGACCTGGGTCGGTTGGGCAACCGGGAGACCCCCGCAGTGCTCAGCGTCTTGGTGATCGAAGACCTCGCGATGGCCGCATACCTGCCGGTGCTCACCGCCCTGGTCGCCGCATCCAGCGTGACCTCCGCGGTGTACTCGGTGCTGATCGCGCTCGGCACGCTCGCAGTGGTGCTCATCATCGCGCTGCGGCACGGCGAGGTGGTGACCCGGTTCGTGGGCGCCCGCTCCGACGATGTCCTGCTGCTGCGGGTGCTTGGGCTTGCGCTGCTGGTCGCCGGCGCCGCTGAGGCGGCCCACGTGTCAGCGGCGGTCGGCGCATTCCTGCTCGGGATCGCGCTGTCCGGGGAGGTCGCCGAGCACATCCGCAGTTTACTCGGCCCGCTGCGCGACATCTTCGCGGCGGTGTTCTTCGTGTTCTTCGGCCTGTCCACCGACCCCGCATCGTTGCCATCGGAGCTGCTGCCGGCCGCCGTACTCGCCATCGTCGGCGTCGCAACCAAGCTGGTGACCGGCTGGGTCGCCGGCAGACGCACGGGTGTCGGCCCTGCCGGCCGGCTGCGGGCCGGCGCCGCTCTGGTCGCCCGCGGTGAGTTCTCCATCATCATTGCCGGCCTCGTCGGCGCTTCGGTGATCCCGGCCTTCGCGCCCACCGTGGCCGCTTACGTGCTGATGATGGCCGTGCTCGGCCCGCTGGCCCCACGGCTGGTCGATCCGCTCGCCCGCCGGCTCGCTCGGCAGGCTGCGCAGCGTCGAGCTGGTCCGCCGGTAAAAAAGTTGTCTGCCGAGCCGAGGCCCCCGGCGGAGCCTCCAGCCGCAATATGATGGCTGCGATGAACAGGCACCGCCCGGGGCGGATCGCCCGCACGCTACTGCGAGCGCCGGCACGACTCTACGACTGGCGCTGCGGATGGCTGCTCGGTCATCGGTTCCTGCGCCTGACGCACGTCGGCCGCAACTCCGGCCGTCGCTACCAGACCATGCTGGAGGTGATCGGGACGGGACCGGCGGGCAACGAGTTCCTAGTCGTAGCTGGCCTGGGCCCGACGGCGGATTGGTATCGCAACTTGCGAGCCACCCCGGCCGTGGAGGTCGCCATCGGCCGCAGCCGGTTCCGGCCTGCACATCGCACCCTCAACGTCGAGGAGGCCGTCTCGGCGCTCACCGATTACGAACGCCGCAACCGCTTGATCACGCCTGTCATCCGGCGAGTGTTGAGTTGGCTGGTCGATTGGCGCTACGACGGAAGTGGCCCCGCTCGACGACAGCTCGTGCGCGAGCTGCCCATCGTGGCATTTCGACCCGCCCACGATGGCTGAAGCGCGAAGACGAGATCGCAGCGCAGTGACGGCCTGGGGCCCGCCGCCTCAGCTATCCCACGGACCGGAGCATGTGGACATTTCCGGGGATGTGGCGAACGGGTCAGCTAGTGGCATTGATCAGTCAGGCGCGGGCGAGCGGCTCGATCTCCTCGAGAGCGGGGGCGAGCCGGTCACGTTCGAGCTCCAGGTCATAGCGACTTTGGAGGTTCAGCCAGAAACGCTCGGTGGTTCCGAAATACCGCGCAAGTCGCAGCGCGGTGTCGGCACTGATCCGTCGCTTCCCGTGCACGATCTCGTTGATGCGACGCGGCGGGACGCCAATAGCCACAGCCAGACGGTGCTGAGTGACACCGAGCGGCTCCAGGTACTCCTGCAACAGCACCTCGCCCGGGTGGATGGGAGACATGGTCGGGGGGGCGGTCACGTGTCCTCCTCAGTGGTAGTCGACGATCTCGACGTCCTCGGGGCCCGCAGCAGTCCAGCGGAAGCAAATCCGCCACTGTCGGTTGATGCGGATGCTGTACGTGTCGGCACGAGCGCCCCGGAGTTTCTCGAGCCGGTTTCCCGGGGGCACCCGAAGGTCGACGAGGGCATCTGCGGCGTCGAGGATGAGGAGCTTGCGCAACGCCATCCTCTGCGTATCCTCATCGAACCTCCGAAGCCGCTGTCGTTGCCAGACGCGTTCTGTGTCCTTATCTCGGAACGACCGCAACACCTCACTCAACATAACGCCATACGTTATGAACGTCAAACGTTATGTCGCCCATCACCTAGGCAGCCCTCCGGCGGCAGTAGTAGCAGCGAGCAGGCAAGACAGCCACCATCACCACCGCGAAGGGACAGAGTGATGATCGGCCACGACCCGACAGCGGACACTGCGGAGAACTACCGCCGTTTTGCCGCGCTTCAGGCTCGCGGACGCTCCCCGCTTTATGAGAGCTGGGCTTCGGCTGTCGCTTCCGACTCCGAGGTTCTCGCGTTCCTAGCCGGACTCCCCCAGCGCAAGCGGCAGCCGAACCTGCTCTTCGCCGCGGTCCGCTGGCTGACCGGGACCCCGGCGAGCTACACCGTCTTCCGATCAACCGTTCTCGACCGCGCCGTCGAGGTCAAGCAGATCATGCTGGCCCGACGCACCCAGACCAACGAACCGGCGCGCTGCGCAACGCTGCTCCCCGCGCTGGCCGCGCTCGCGCAACCGTTGGCGTTGCTTGAGGTGGGTGCAAGCGCTGGGCTGACCTTGTTGCCCGACTGCTACAGCTACGACTACGCCGGACGCATGCTGGTTGGGTCCGATCCGGCGGCGCCCATCCTGCGATGCCAACCGCGAGGAACCGTGCATACGCCTGTCCCAGACGGTCTGCCCGATGTCGTCTGGCGAGCCGGGATCGACCTGAATCCCCTCGACATCACCGACGACGCGGACGTCGCATGGCTGCGTTGCCTGATCTGGCCGGGTGAGCCCCACCGGCAGGATCGCCTGACCGCGGCGGTAGCAGTAGCGCGCCGCTACCCACCGCGCCTGATTCGTGGCGACCTCGTCGGCGACCTCACCGCGCTCGCCGCCGAAGCTCCGTCCCACGCCACGCTTGTCATCTATCACTCCGCAGTGTTGGCCTACGTTGACAAGACACGTCGCGAAGAGTTCGCCGTTGCCGTTCGTGACCTCCATGCCGTGTGGCTGTCGAACGAAGGGTTCGGTGTCCTACCAAAGTTCGGCGGTCAACTGCCCACTCTCGCCGACCCAGCGGCATTCGTACTGGTCCGTGACTGCGAAACGCCGCTGGCGTTGACCGACCCCCATGGCACCTGGATTCAGTGGCTCACCGCATGACCGCCCGCCACGGCCGTCGCGGCAAACGCTCACGGCTGCTCCGAGGTGAGGCCGGTGAGCTGGTCGGACAGGGTTCGCAGCCGCGCGCGGGCAGCCGGATCGTATGCCTGCGGGTCGGCGCGGGCTTCGCGCTGACCGTTGTAGTAGCAGCCGGTGATCCCCTCCAGAGTCGGATCGATCACCAGGCGCAGGGTGGCGTCGACGCCGGACTGCAGCGTGCTCACCGGACGCGAGACCATCTTGGTGGGCATGTAGCTGGCCGGGTGCAGGGCGGTGGCCGTGACACCGGTGCCGGCGAGCTCGTCGGCCAGGTCGAAGGTGAACATGATCTGCGCGAGCTTGCTCTGGCAGTAGGCCTGCCCGCCGCTATAGGAGCGGGTGAGCATGACGTCGTCGAAGTCGATCGGTGCCTGCCCCGCGGAGCTGACCTGCACGATCCGAGCCGGCGCAGACGAGCGCAGCGCGGGCAGCAGCAGCCGGGTGAGTAGGTACCCTGCGAGATAGTTCACAGCGAAGCGCAGTTCGATCCCCTCGGCGCTCTCCTGGCGTCCGTCGGCCGAGCCACCGATCCCGGCATTGCTCACCAGCACGTCCAGCCGCGGACTGTCCGCAGCGACTGCGGCGGCTAGGTCGCGGACCTGGTCCAGGTGCGCGAGATCGGCCTGGTACCAGTGCAACCGGTCGCTGCCGGTGGCCTCGGTGATCTCAGCGAGGGTCGCTTTACCGCGGTTGTCGTCGCGACCGTGGACGATGACGGTGGCACCAGCACGGGCAAGCTCGGTGGCCAGCGCCTTACCGAGCCCGTCGGTGGCGCCGGTGACGAGCACGGTCTGACCACGGACAGGACGCATGGGGACGAGCCTTCGTCATCAGCAGGGCGCCGTCAATCAACAACGTCGGCGACCAGCGTGAGCTATCGCGACTGTCCGTACTTGCGATAGAACTGCAGTGGCCCGAGTGGAGGTGGTCGATCGCCAACTCCCACCCACCGAAACTATCGTTCGGGAGTACCAGATGAGCACCTCGACCACGCCC
>JAICSB010000682.1 GCA_025937115.1 Pseudonocardiaceae bacterium
CCGGGTGAGAGGAACCCGAACGCGGCACCGGCGCCCGTGCACACGGTGTCTGAACGCCACTGAGACTATCGGTCCGGCGCCATCGCGGCAACAACAGGTCCGCGGATGGGTGGATCATCCCCACTCGACACCGGCACCAACGCGGGCGACGTCGAGTGGAAGCTGGGTGAAACCCGCGGTATTCACCGCAGTCAATGCCCCACCGCTGGCCGGCAACGCGAGCACCGTCGGCCCAGCACCCGACACCGCGGCAGGCACCCCAGCCGCACGCAACGCGTCAACCAACCGACCCGTCGCCGGGTAGGCGGGCCGCCGGTAAGACTGGTGCAATCGGTCCTCGGTGGCGGCCAGCAGCAGGTGCGGCGCGGCCATCAACGCGTGGACGAGCAGTGCGGCTCGTCCGGCGGTGAACGCCGCATCGGTGTGGGACACCTCGGCAGGCAGCAGCCCACGGGTGACTTTGGTGGCGGACGTCTGCGCTGGCACCAGCAGCACCGGCGCCAGCCCCGGATGGGGCTCCAGGCGAACAGCCCGGAAGGACTGCTCGTCACGCCAAGAAATCACCAAACCGCCCAGCAGGCTAGCGCCGGCGTTATCGGCATGCCCGTCAAACCCTGCTGCGAGGTCCAACGCCGCCTCGTCCGGTTGCATTCCCGCAAGCGCATAACCAGCCAGCACCCCGGCGACGGCAGCCGCCGCTGAGGAGCCCAATCCCCGGGAGTGCGGGATGGCGTTGTGGCACCGCAGCACCAAACCGTCCGGCCGGTAACCACACTGCTGACACGCCGCTCGCAGCGCGCGGACCACGAGGTTGTCTTCGTCGGTGGGCACCTGCCCCGCGCCCTCGCCGTGCACCTCGACTCGCAAACCGGACGCTGCCAGCGTCACCTCGACCTCGTCGTAGAGAGCCAGCGCCAACCCGAGAGCATCAAAGCCCGGTCCGAGGTTGGCCGTGGATGCGGGCACCCGCACCCGCAGCACGCTCATCAATCAGCCCCCGGCTGCCCGACCTCGGCCGCTCTCAGCCTCCCGAACTCCACAGCAGCGCTGTTCGGGCGACGCTGGACAGCTCTGCTGTGGAGTTCGGGAACAGCAGCGCTGTGCATGGTCAAGCAAGATCCAGCGCGGCGGCCACCCCGGCCGGGGCGCCCGGGGTGGGTTCGGGCTCGGGGGCGTCGCGCAGAGCAGGGTCGGGGTCCTTCAGGCCGTGCGCGGTGAGCGTGCAGTCCACCAGCGCACCGGCAGGCAGCCGACCGTCCTCGACAACGCGCAACAATCCCGCCACCGAGGTGGCCGAGGATGGTTCGACGAACACCCCTTCCTGCCCGGCCAGCAACCGGTAGGCGGCAAGGATCTCCTCGTCGGTGACTGCCTCGAACAACCCACCGGACTCGTCACGGGCCCGCATCGCCAGGTCCCAGGACGCTGGGTTACCGACCCGGATGGCGGTGGCGATGGTGTCCGGGTGCAGTACCGGCGCGCCGTGCACCAGTGGAGCAGCACCAGCGGCCTGGAAGCCGAACATCCGGGGCCGACCGGCCACCACCGCGTCGGTGTGGTACTCCGTGTAACCCATCCAGTAGGCGGTAATGTTCCCGGCATTGCCGACTGGCAGGCAATGCACGTCCGGGGCCCGGCCGAGCACGTCGCAGACCTCGAACGCGGCGCTTTTCTGCCCCTGCAGCCGAACTGGGTTCACCGAGTTGACCAGTGCGGTCACCGGGTAGTCCGCGGCGGTCTTGCGGGCCAGTTCCAGGCAGTCGTCGAAGTTGCCGTCCACGGCGAGAATCCGGGCGCCATAGACGGTGGCCTGGGCAAGTTTACCCAGCGCGATCTTGCCGCGGGGTACCAGCACGGCGCAGGGGATCCCGGCTCGGGCCGCATAGGCGGCGGCTGAGGCGGCGGTGTTGCCGGTTGAGGCGCACAGCACTGCTTCGGCACCGCGGGCCAGCGCTTCGGTGACCGCCATCGTCATCCCGCGGTCCTTGAACGAGCCGGTGGGGTTGGCGCCTTCGACCTTGAGCAGCACCTCGCAACCGGTGCGGGCCGA
>JAICSB010000042.1 GCA_025937115.1 Pseudonocardiaceae bacterium
GCGAGTAAAGCCATTACCACGGCGGCGGTGTCCTGGCTGAGCACGACATGGCTGGGATCGCCCCGGCGACCGGCGTACTGACGGATCGCGGCGACCAACTCGGTCTCATCCTGCGGCCAGGGCGCCAACCCGGCGTCGGCAAGGATCTGGGAGTTGGCGATGCCATGTCCAGGGATGGGTCGGTAGGTCACCGCGGGCAACCCCGCGGTCAACGCCTCGGTCAGCGACAGGCCGCCCGCATTGTGCACCAGCACGTCGGCCGCCGCCATCAGCTCCGGGACATCGTCACGCCAGCCCAAAGCCACCACTCCCGGCTGTGCCGCCAACTGCTTGCGCAGCCGGTCGTTGCGCCCGCAGAGCACCACCACCTCCGCCACACCGGAAGATCTGATCGACCGGACGACGTTGGGCACATCGCCCATCCCGAGCGAGCCGGTCGCCAGCAAGACCACCAGGCCGTCCGGGGACAACCCCAACTCGGCGCGCAACCGGGGGCGATGGGCCGGATCAGGCTGATCCGCGAAGCGGGTGGATACCAGCCCCCCGACGGCCTGCATCGGCGTGCGGTACACCAGGTGTCCCATTCGAGCCGTCGCCTCGGTCACCGTCACATGGTGATCAACGGCGGAGTGCACCCAGGTTCGGTGCACCGCTGGGTCGGTGAGGAAGGTGACCAGAGTCGCGTCCACCGCCCCGGCTTCCTTGAGCTGGCCCAGCGTCTGGCTGGCCAACATGTACGTGGACACGACGACGTCGTGATCACCGACCCAGCGCAACACATCACGTTGCGCTTGGCGGCACAACCACATGGCGACGTTCTGCACCCACCCGGTGCGCTCCAGGTTGGCGAACAACCAGTCGAAGAACGCCGGCGCATAGCCGACACTCAACCGGTAGCCGTCGCGCAGCATGTACCGGAACATCGGCGGCAGCGCATCGAGATAATCCCGGCGGTCCGCCTCCACGCCCAACTTGGCCAGCCGGCTGATCAGCTCGTCTGCGGCACCGTCGTGACCTGCACCGACACTGCCCGAGATGACCAGTACCCGTGTCTGCGTGCC
Organism: Pseudonocardiaceae bacterium; assembly: GCA_025937115.1. The sequence continues at coordinate 1,062 of JAICSB010000042.1, forward strand.
CGCTGCTCGTCCGCTCATTGGGTCCTACCTATCCCAGGCGCTGCCTGGCCGTGTCAGGACTGTCTCCTACAGCGTGTAAGAGACTAGCGGACCTCGCGCGGCGTGACGATCCCCCCCAGGAATTACACTGAGAGTTAGTTCAGGGTTAACCCGCGACGCCGTCAGCCGACCCCGTCAGGTCGGCCACAACCAGTAAACGAGCTGGTAGAACGCAACAGTGGCCTGCACCGCGGCGATTGCGGTGGCCACCCCCAGCGCCAGCACGCTGCTGGGCACCAAGGGCTCAGGCCGGGGTGGGTCTGACTGCAACGCGGCAACCCTAGCCGACACCCCGCATCCAACGAAGGGCAGCGCGGCCGACCAGGCGCGCACCCCGCCATCGGCTCCACCGGCCAACGCCACCTTGGCGATCGCCGCAGCGACTAGCTTGCGGCTGCCGGTCACCGCCGCGGCGTGCTCGTCGGCACTGCGCTCGACGAGAAAAGCGACCGCTTCACGCACCGGGATCAGCACCGGATTGAGAGCTGCGGAGACTTCGGTGGCAGCCCGCAACCAATGATGCCGGCTCTGCAGGTGGGCCCGCTCGTGAGCCAGCACGACCCGTCGCTCGTCACCGTCTAAAACCGACAACAAACCCTGAGTGACCAGGATCCGGCCGGGTCGACCCGGCACCGCGAACGCGTGCGGAGCGGCTAGAGCCACCACTGCCAGCTCACCGGTGCCGCAGGAGCTGCAGACCGCGCGCAGCTCCTGGGTGGTGGCCCGGCGGGCCCGTAGCACCCGCACCACCCGGAATACCCCAGAGACCAGGAGGACCACGGCGGTCACCCCGATCAGCTGGGGAACCGGATCCTGCAGCTGCACCCCGCGCTCGCTGGCTTCTTCGGCGACCAGTGAGGTGTCACCGAGCAAGGTGGCGGACAACAGAACCAGACCCCAGGTCGATGCGGCCGCGCACAGCATCGCGGCGACAACGAACACCACGGCTCGGGTGGGCGCTATCCGACCGACGACGATGCGGCTTATCGCCGCCAACAGCAGCGACAACGCCGCCGGCACATACACGCTGATGGTCATGGGCGGCGCCGCAGCATCGCCTGCAGCAATCGGGCATCCTCCACCGACAACGAGGTGGCGAAGCGCTGCAGCACGGCCTGCCGGTCCCGGCCGCGGCTGAGCAAGGCCTGCATCTGCTCGGCGGCGAGCTCCTCGGCACCCTTGACCGCGAAATACTCGTGCCGACGGCCGTCTGCCACCCGGCCGATCAGCCCCTTCTCATACAGCCGCACCAAGATGGTCTGAACGGTGTTATAGGCCAGCTCACCGCCGACCGCCTCGCGGGCCCGCGCCGCCGTGAGCGGCCCGTCGGCGGCCCACAACGCAGCCAGGACCTCGGCCTCCAGCTCGCCCGCCGCCCGTCGCGCCGACGTCCGGCTAGACCGGGATGCTCGAGTGGCCACTGCGTCTCCTCACCAGGGGCCTGCGGAGTGAACTCTGCTTCTTGCAGCGTAACGACCCGCGCCAGCTGCTCTGCGGGGTACCGGTCACCGGGCGTCCTGGCCGGGGCAGTCAACTCAGCTCGATGATCACCTGCCGGTTCTGTGCTGCGGGGATGGGGTCGAGGTTGCCCTGGGCGTCTCGGTCCGGCACATATCCCGGGAAATCACTGCCCAGCCCGCGAGTACTGATCCGGTCAGCCGGGGCACCGAGGCCGACCAAGAGATCACGGACAGCGCCAGCCCGTTTCTCCGACAGCTGGCGACGGTATTCCGGCGTGCCATCCGAAGCCGTGGTTCCGGTGAGCAACGCCCGGCGGCCATCTTTGATCGCTTTCGCGTAGTCAGCGAGAACCGCGCGAGCCGCAGCGGGATCTTTCAGCACAGCTTGATCGGGCACAAAGCCCACAGTGCCGTCCCGTAGCACAGTGACAGCTGGCAGCGGACCGATCGATTGCGCCGCAACTGGCACAATGGTCACCGGAGGCAGCCCATCGCGCGGTCGGGTACTGGGTAGCGGAGCCTGCTTGACGTCCGCCTTGCCGCCCGCCGATTCGACAATCTTCGTCCACAGCGCCACCAGCACCGTTCGGGCCGGCGCCGGCAACGGCTGCTGGGGCGGAGCGGTGTCACCCAGGCCGGTGAACACGACGCGCATTCCGGTGAGATTGGGCAGCTGCTGGGTGCGGCGCAGCTGGTCGACCACCTCATCGGGGCTCGCGTTGAGCAGCGCCCCATCTTGGTCCTGGAATCGCAGTGCGCCGGTTGTCTGCAGACCACTGTCAATCACGACGATGGTTTTGGGTCCGGCGGCATCGCCTACCGAGCGCGCCGCTAGGTTGATCGCGGCGAGCAAGTCCACTTCGGGATTGCCGGCGCGAGTCTTGTCAATCATATTCTTAAGCTGTTTGACCTGATCCTGTTGATAGAGTGGGTTGTCGTTTGCCGTCTTGAGCGCCAGTGGGGCCGACGCGGTGGGGTTTCCGTCATCCACGATGACGGTCGCCGGCGAACCGAGATCAGATGCGGTATCGAGTTCGGTCTTGACGGAGTCCAACAGGCTGGGCGCCACCATGTTCGAATGCGCTCCCACGATCACGGCAAGTGCTCCTGGTGCAGCGGCGGGCTTATCGTCGCAGCCGGCGCAGAAGAGCAAACCGAAGGCGAGCGCGCTGCTAATCAGACGGCGCCTGGTTCCCGCAGAAACCGGAGAATGCATTATTGTCATCCTTTGGACTCAGTTCCCGGGACCCTGCGCCGCGGTCAGGCCGGGTCGCGAAGCACGTCCGGCAGCGATCTCAACCCCATCGGTCACCGTGGGATTGGCCAGGTTCCGGGCGAGGTGATGCTGGTAGTGATGCTTGAGCTCGGCAGCGAAACCATCCTGCGCGGCCCGCTTGCCCGCCCACTGTTCGGCGAGATCGGCTTCCGACTCACGGGCGCGTTGCACGTCGAAGGCCGCCACCACCAGGTCAGTGTTCCTGGCAGCTAGCTCGGCGCGGAGCTCCCCGCACCGCAGCCGCGCCGCCCGCAAGTTCTTCAGATATGGGTTGTACCTGGTGGCGCTGCGAATCAGGACGACTGTTCCGATTGCGAGCACCACCAGCAGCCAGCCGATGGTCAGCGTGGTCCAGCCGATGCCGGCACGCTCTAACAGCGAAGTTTCGCCAGGCTGCGCGTCGCTGGACTGCCGCAACAGGTAAGCCGTGCGGATCTGCGCCACAAACAATGACACACCCACCCACAGCAACGTTCCGGTCAGCAGGCCGGCGATGAGCACACCGCGGCCTTGTCGCCCTCGGCGTACTCGAGTGACCAGCTCACCGAGCTGTTTGGGGAGTAAAACGTTCACCAGAATGATCGACGCCGACAACACCATCGTCTCCTTCAGGGAATTACCCATCAGCTGGAACGCGGTGTAGTTCAGGCCGACTTCGGCGATGGTGGCGCCCAGGTAGATCAACCAATCCTTGATGCACTCGGCGCGCCGGTTCTCATCGATCCGGCTCTGCGCGGGCCAGTATCCCCCGTCGTCGCTCGGTTCAGCACCGTCGACCACCCGCTGCATGCGCTCGTGATACGAGCACGCATCCTGCAAGTCCTGTTCGAGGAGGTTCAGCGCCTGCTCGCCGGCGGTACGCTCGCGGATCGCGGCTCGGTGGAACAATTGCGCGGATCTGCGGTCTTTGTGCTGGCGGATCTCCGCCTCGGCTGACCAGCGGTGATTCCACCGAGCGATCTTGTTTTCCATAATCAGTGGATGACCGTGTGCGCCGAGATTGACGTCGTACATATCACTGGCCGCGTCCTTGGCCGCTTCGGACTCGACGAAATCCCGCAGCCTGGCCTCATCGACTTCCACGCCGGGGTCGGGGCCCGCGATGACGTGGATGTCGTCGTCGCTCGCAACAGATTTCGGAGCTTTCCTGCCCAGCGGCACCGCGATCACTCCTCTGTTCTCAATTCCGGTTCGGAGCGACGTCGCCGACCGGTACCGGTACCGGTACCGGTACCGCAGACGTTCGGCTGGCGAAGTCCTTGAACCGCCAGCGGTACTTCTCCGCGAGCGCACCGTCGATTTCCAGGCAGACCAGTGGCAGGTCACCGTAAAGCCATGGCTCCGCGTTGACCACCGGCGCCAGACCTGGCCGATACCGGTCCGGATCGCGTCGAAGAAGTGCGGTGTGATAAAGCTCCACCAAATGTTGGTAACGTGCGACTTGGGCGTGAGCGGCCGCTCGGGCGACTTCAATCAGGTGGTGCCGGGTGCTGCCCAGTTCACCGAGCCGCTGTTCGGCCTGCTCCTGCTCACGCAGCCAACGCCGGTAGGCCTGCCGCGCCGCAGCGGCTTCCCGGGCTTTGCGTACCCGTGGGGGAATGCTGGATAGCGGTTGCGGGTCTGCCTCGTTGACCGGCGGCTTAGTCACGGCCTCTTCCGGTGCGATCATCGGGTCCCGGCGGTGCTGGTCGAGCAGAATGAGGACTTGCACTGCCTCCCGGTCGATTGGATCGATTCTGCTGTGCAGCCATTCGGTCACGGCTCGCTGGCCGACTTCTGCCTGCGCCCGTAGCGACTCCAGGTAAGGGTGCAGCTGGCCTGGTTCAGCAGGATGTTGGGCGTCGCGGCGGCCATGCCAGGCGACCCGCCAGCGCTCCAGGACCCGAATCGGCTCAGGAGCCGGAGCCACTCCGTCGACGGTGCGCACGGCCTGCATCGGACCCTCTTCCAGTGCCGGTCATCCCCGATGCTCGGGGATCGCACCATTGATACCCCAGAAACGCCGTCTTTCGTTACACAACGCATTCGATCAGGCGACCCCCACTACTCTCAGTAGCCGCCCCACTGTACTGCCAAGTGGAACCTTTCGGCAGCCGAGCGACTCCCTGTACTGCCTAGTGGAACCTTTCGGCAACCACCGACGCGCCGGGTGTGGACAAGTGGGTAGTGGGGGCGGGGCTGTGGATGGCCGTTTGGACGGTCGCGAGGGTCGCGGCACAGTGCGGGCATGCGGAGGCAGATCAATCTCGACGGCCTCGCGCCGGTATTCCGGGGCCGCGATGCAGTGCGCGCCGGCGTGCTGACTCCCGGCGAACTTCGCGGGCCAGCGGTGCGGCGGCTGTTTCAAGGCGTGTACTCGCTCGCGGGAGTCGCGCAGACACACGCGTTGTACTGCGCTGGAGCCGGGCTGGCGCTGCCGCGATCCGCTGTTGTCACGGGACGGTCCGCCGCCACCCTGCGGGGCGTCGCCCGCACCGACGATCCGGTCGAGGTGTTAGTGCCATTGGAATCCCGGGTGGTCCGAGGTAGCGGTCTGGCGGTCCGGCGGACCGTGGTGCGGTCCGATGAGTGGCTGGCGTGGTCTGGGATACGCCTTGCTACGCCGCAGCGGATGGCCCTGGACCTGCTGTTGGATCGCCCACTACCGGATGCGGTAGCGGATCTCGATGCGGTGCTGCGCGCCCGGTTGGTGACGTTGCCCGAGGTGCGTGCCTTGTCGAACAGCGTTGCGACCGCGGCATCGTGGCGGCCCGTCGCGCGGTGCAACTGGCCGATCCGCGCGCGGAATCACGTCCGGAGTCGCGGGTGCGAGTGTGGCTTGTGCTCGATGAGCTGCACCCGGTGCCGCAGCACTGGATCGAGGACTCGAGAGGCCGGCTCGCTCGCGTCGACCTGGCGTTTATCGAGCAGCGCGTCGCCGTGGAATACGACGGTAGCTGGCGCGAGGGTGAACTCTGGGCACTCAACCGGGATCGCGAACGCCTCAATCAGGTGCAGGCCCAAGGCTGGGAGGTCGTATTCGTGACCGCTGCGCTACTCCGCGACCCAGAGCGCATGGTCCGCACCGTCCGAGCCGCCCTCACCCGTCGCCAGTTCGCTGCCTAATGGATCCTTTACGCAGTTCCAGGGAGCCCAGGGTCGGCTAATGGAACCTTTACGCGGTTTCCGGCTGGCGGGCTGCTGCTCACGATGTGGGCAATACGAGATCGGGATCACTCGTTCGTGTAGCGTCACCCTCGTGCCTGCCCTGTCGCTGAAGCTTGTGGCTCGCCGCCACATCGATTACGGGCGCACTCGCAGCATGATCTGTATGTCGGCCTGACCCTGCCCGACCTCTCCATCCGCCGGGCGTGTGGTCGTGCCGTCCCAGCGCCCGCGTCTGCTGCGACGTCACTCGCGCGCCCCAGCACGCCGAGGACCCGCTCGTCATGCCAGTTCGTCACAGCGCAACTCGAAGGTCCGCAGTCCGCCGTGGGCTGGCCGCTCTCATCACCGTGTGGGCGCTCATCCTCGCTGCCGGGTGCGGGGGCGGCGACAGCAGTGCCAGTGCGGCCCCGGGGCCAGCGCCCACCCTGCGCCTGGGCTACTTCGCCAACGTCACGCACGCCGCCGCCATCGTCGGGCTTGACCGCGGCTTGTTCACCCACGAGCTCGGCTCCACGAAGTTGGAAACACAGATCTTCGATGCCGGGCCGGCTGCGGTCGAAGCGTTGTTCGGCGGTGGACTCGACGCGGCGTACATCGGACCGAGCCCGGCGATCAACGCTTTCCTGCGCAGCGACGGCAAGGCGATCCGGATCATCGCCGGAGCCACCTCCGGCGGCGCGCAGTTGGTCGTCCGTCAGAGCATCAACTCGCCAGCGGATCTACGCGGCAAGACGCTGGCCAGTCCGGAGCTCGGCAACACCCAGGACGTGGCGTTACGTGCCTGGCTGACCAGCCACGGCCTGCGCAACAGCGTGCATGGCGGTGGGGACGTCACCATCGTGCCCACCAAGAATGGTGACACGCTCCAGCTGATCAAGGCGGGCAAGCTCGACGGCGCCTGGGTGCCGGAACCGTGGGCGTCCCGGTTGGTGCTGGAAGCCGGCGGCAAGGTGCTGGTCAACGAGCGGGACTTGTGGCCGGGCGGCCAGTTCGTCACCACGCAGCTGATTGTCCGCACCGACTACCTCCAGCGCCATCCGCAGACGGTTGAGGCATTGCTTCGCGGGCACGTCGACGCGGTGCAGTGGGCGACTCAGAACTCCGCCGAGGCCAAGACCGTGGTGAACAACGCCATCAACGCGCTCACCGGCAAGCCGTTGAAGCCGGAAGGGATCGATCGCGCCTGGCAGAACCTGACCGTGACCGACGACCCGATCGCGCCATCCCTGCACCGCAGCGCCGAGAACGCGGTGACGGCCGGACTGGCTACCAGACAAGCCGACCTGCACGGCATCTACGACCTGTCGATCCTTAACCGGATCCTGACCCAACGGGACCTGCCGACCGTGTCGGCCGGCGGGCTCGGGAAAGCGTAGAGAGATGGCACAGCCGACCCTTCGACCGGCCTTGCAGCAACAGGCGACGCCGGTCTCCAGCGTACGCGTGACACAACTCGCCCACGTCTTCGAGCGGGACCGACCGCCGGTGCTCGACCGGATCGACCTCGACGTCGCGCCAGGCGAGTTCGTCTGCCTGCTGGGCGCGTCCGGATGCGGCAAATCCACTCTGCTGTCGCTCATCGCCGGTCTGGGCACACCAACCTCCGGCAGTATCGAGGTCACGGTGGGCCGTCCGGCGTTGATGTTCCAGGAACCTGCTCTGTTGCCGTGGCTGACGGCGGCCGGCAACGTCGAGCTGGCGCTCAAGGCGCGCGGCGTCGGCCGGCGCGAGCGCCGCACCGAGGCCGAGCGGCTGCTCTCGCTGGTGAACCTGGCTGGGCAGGGCTGCAAGCGGGTGCATGAGCTTTCCGGTGGGATGCGCCAGCGGGTGGCGTTGGCCCGCGCCTTGGCCCAGGACAGCCGGCTGTTGCTGATGGACGAGCCGTTCGCCGCACTCGATGCCATCACCCGCGATGCCCTGCACGAAGAACTCATCCGGCTGTGGTCGGAGCAGCGACTGTCTGTCATCTTCGTCACGCACAACGTGCGCGAGGCCGTCCGGCTGGGGCAGCGGGTGCTGCTGATGGGCTCCCGGCCTGGTCGGATCGTGCGGGAGTGGCAGGTCGGGATGAGCCAGCCCAGGGCGATCGAGTCCCCCGGTGTCAGCGCCCTGGCTACCGAGATCACCCATCACCTGCGAGCGGAGATCAGCCGGCATGGCCGTTGACGATGAGACGCTCACAACCGAAGACAGCCGGACCTTCGAGGCTGGTCTGGACGCCCTGGAGGCGCCCACGCTGTCACCGCGACCCGGACCGGGCGCGGTTTTCCTGCGCTCGGTTCTGCCGCCCATCGTGGCGGTGGTCGCGTTTATCGCCCTGTGGCAGCTGGCCTACAGCACCGACCTCAAACCGAGCTACGCGCTGCCCAGCCCGCTAGACGTGTTGCGGACCTTCGATCAGACGGTGCGCGACGGCCGCGCCTGGGACGCCATCTCGATCAGCGTGTCCCGCGGCGCCTTGGGATTCTTGGCGTCGCTGGCCGTGGGCACCATGCTTGGGCTGGCAATGTGGCGAAGCCGCTGGTTACGCGCCGCTATAGGTCCATTCGTCAGCGGGCTGCAGAGCCTGCCGTCGGTCGCCTGGGTCCCGGCGGCGATCATCTGGTTCGGCCTGTCCGACGCCGCCATCTATGCGGTGGTGCTGCTCGGCGCGGTGCCGTCGGTCGCCAACGGGTTGCTCGCCGGGTTCGACCAGGTGCCGCCGCTGCTCGACAAGGTGGGCCGGGTGCTGGGGCTGAGCACCGTCGGGCGGATCCGGCACGTGCTGCTCCCGGCCGCGCTGCCGGGATACCTGTCGGGTCTGAAGCAGGGCTGGGCATTCTCCTGGCGCTCGCTGATGGCCGCCGAACTCATCACCTACTCCCCCGCGCTGGGCATCGGACTCGGTCAGCAGCTCAACATCGGCCGGGAGCTCAACGCAATGGACATGGTGATCGCCTCGATCTTCCTGATCCTGGTGGTCGGCGTCGCCATAGAACTCCTCATCTTCGCCCCCCTAGAACGCCGAGTCCTCCGCACCCGAGGCCTCACCCACTAGACATGACGGTCGGTGTCGTGAACTCGACGTCACGGACCTTTTCCCGCGCAGAAACGTCGGTGTGGTCAGTTCACGACGATGAGCGGCGCGCGGCTAGCGGGTCACGGGCGCGGCACTCCAGCGCTCCGTATGCGGCGGCTCAGTCCGCGCAACTCCTGGTGATCTTCTCGATCTCGGCATCGATGTCGACGGCCAGGCTCTCGCTGCCCAGCGGGACGACGTCGATCGTGGCCTTGACGAACTGCCGCAGCAGGTCGCGGTCCACCTCCAGGACGGCATGCCCATCGGGTGACCGGATCTCGACCAGCGTCACTTCCCAGTCCCCCATGTCGGCAGGGCGCACCTGGACATCACCTATCCCGGCAGGTGCGCTGAGGCCATCCACGAGCAGGTCGCGGGCCAGCACCCAGTCCACGAAACGATTGCCGCGGGTCTGGATCTCGACGGTCACCGCGAAGGGGTCATCGGTGCAGTAGTTCCAGCGGGTCACCACCGGCGCCGCGGCCTCATGCAGCAACGCGAACATGTCGTGGGCAACCGCCCCGCCACCGTAGCTCGTCATGCTGGGCCGCCTCTCCGCGCTGGTTCCGACCCGATGCGCTCCGAGTCGCAACCAGAGTCGATCAATGGAGCTGATCAGTCGGACGTTGATGTGCTCAGTGAAAACATCGCCGAAGTGGCCGGGTACGTACCACTGCACAGCCATATTCACCCCAACTGATGTACCTCGGTGGGACATACGGGTTAGCCGGATTCGGTTGCCGGCTTGCCGGTCACAGACCCAGTGACCGGCCGATTACTTCCTTCATGATCTCAGTCGTGCCGCCGTAGATCCGGGTGACGCGGGCGTCGGCAAAGGCCCGGGCGATCGGGTATTCGAGCATGTAGCCGTAGCCGCCGTGCAGCTGCACGCAGCCGTCGACTACCCGGCCCTGCAATTCGGTGCACCACCACTTGGCCTTGGCGGCGTCGACCACGCTCAGCTCGCCCTCGTTGAGAGCCTCGATGCAGCGATCGGTGAAGGTCTGCGCGATGTCGATCTCGGTGGCCATCTCAGCCAACCGGAACCTGGTGTTCTGAAAGGTGCCGATCGGCTGGCCGAAGGCCTTGCGGTCCTTGACGTAGGCCAGCGTCAGGTCCAGTGCGGCTCGTGCCGCGGCCACGGCGGCGACGGCCATCGACAGTCGCTCTTGAGGAAGTCGATCGACCAGATGAATGAACCCGCGGCCCGGCGTACCCAGCAGGTTGTCGACGGGCACCCGGACATCACGGAAGAACAACTCGGCGGTGTCCTGGGCGTGCTGACCAACCTTGACCAGTTTGCGACCGCGCTCGAAGCCCACCATCCCGCGCTCCACCACGAGCAGGCTCATCCCCTGATGTCGCTGCGCAGGGTCAGTCTTCACCGCCACGATGACCAGATCGGCGTTGATGCCGTTGGTGATGAACGTCTTCGATCCGTTGACCAGGTAATGACCAACGTGGCGATGCGCGGTGGTGGCCATGCCGGCAAGGTCTGAACCCATCCCCGGCTCGGTCATCGCGATGGCCGTGATCAACTCGCCGGAGGCGATCCCCGGCAACCACCGCCGCTGCTGCTCCTCGGTGGCGAGGTCCAGAAAGTACGGCAGGCAGATGTCGTTGTGCAGGCTCAGCCCGAGCCCCGCGCCGGCGGCCCCGGCATACATGATCTCCTCGTCCAACACCGCGTTGAATCGGAAGTCGGCCACCCCGCCGCCACCGAACTCCTCCGGGATCGCCATGCCGAGAAAACCGGCCGCACCTGCGGTGATGAACAGCTCCCGAGGCACGATGCCCTCCGCCTCCCAGGCCGTGAGATGCGGCGTGACCTCCTTGGCCAGGAAGGTGCGGACGCTGTCGCGGAAGGCCTCATGCTCGGCCTCGAACAACCGACGGTGCATGTGACAATGTTGCACCTGTGGTGGCCCCGCCGCCGGTCTGCCGCTCATTCGAGGTGTGTTGTATTCACTTGCGTTGTATTCTCTGCGGCCAAGGTAGACGAAGACCAGCCTAAGAGGTGATTGCGCGGTGCTGACTGACGACGCTGGACGCGGCCGGTTCCCGGGCGCGGCGCTAGCCCGAGATGCCGGCCTGGTGCACGAGGCGTTGTTCTACCGCGACGCGGACGACTACGCCGTCGCCATCACGAGCTTCCTTCGGGAGGGCTTCGAGCTAGCCCAACCCGCGCTGGTAGCGGTCCCCCGATCGCACCTTGACCTGGTGCGATCGGCACTCGGATCCGACGCCGAGTGCGTCGAGTGCGTCGACATGACCGAGGCGGGTCGCAACCCGGGCCGGATCATCCGCACGGTGCTGCACGCGTTTGTCCGGGATCATCCGCACCGCCGGGTCCGCATCGTCGACGAACCGATCTGGCCTGGCCGGTCCGCGGCGGAGTGTCGCGCCGCGCTGCAACACGAAGCCCTGATCAACATCGCGTTGGCGGACTATGAGGCGACCATCCTGTGCCCGTACGACCGCCACGGGCTGGACACCGCAACGCTGGCTCAGGCCCGCCAGGCCCATCCGGTGCTGATCGAGCAGCACCGGCGGGAGATCAGCGCCGACTACCGGGATCCCCGTGCCGTCGCAGACGCGAGCCTCCGGGCGCTGCCCGAGCCCCCGGAGTGGTGGGGTGACATGCGGGTCTTCTCGTCGCTCACTGAGTTGCGAGCGCTGCGGCTGTTCGTCCAGGATCTGGCTTTGCGGGCTGGACTACCGGCGCACCGGGTGCCCGATCTGTGCCTGGCAGTCAACGAGGTCGCCACCAACACCCTGGAGCACACTCACGCATCGGGTGTCCTCTCGGTCTGGCAGGACCCTGACACCGACAACCTGATCTGCGAGATCACTGACAGCGGACAGCTGCACGACCGGTTAGTCGGCCGGATGCCACCCGATGAGGAAGGGCCGCACGGACGCGGGTTGATGCTGGTCAACTCGCTGTGCGATCTGGTCGAGATACCGACCGGCCAGATCGGCGCCGGAACCACTGTCCGGCTGCACATGCGACTGCGGTAATCGTGGTCGGTTTCAGGCGCCCACCTCTGCCGTCCGTCATGATCGTGGTCCGGGAAGAATCAGCCGCGCATGTGGCAGTTGCCTATTCGCCTTGCCGCTGGCTCTCAAGATCGCCGATACTGAGCGGTAACGGTGCAAAATCGCACTGCTATCACTCAGTTTCGGCGATCAACAGCCTCTCATCGCGGTTACTTCTTCCCACACCGCGATCATGAGCGATCGGTACCGTCGGCTCTGGTCGGAGGCGGTCCCGTGGCGTTCATCGGCCTGCGTTGACGGGCGAGGACGTCGGCAGCGCGGTCGGGCGGGGCCTGGTCACTTCATCGTGTCCCTTCATTAGTCGTTGAGGACCGTCAGGTCGA
>JAICSB010000652.1 GCA_025937115.1 Pseudonocardiaceae bacterium
CCTGACCAACGATCTTCGCCTAACGAGGAGGCGCAGAACGTGGCAACTGTGCTCACTCGGCTCGCCCGTGGTGCGCGTATCGCTGAGCGCATCGCTGAGCAGCCGCTGTTTTGGGGTGGCGTTGCCACTGCGCTGGCTGTTAAGGGTGGGGCAAGGGGTCGGCAAGTGGCCCTGCGCGGCAGCGTGTGTTATGTCGTCGCTGCTTTCATCGCCAACATCGTGATCAAGCCTCTGGTCTACCGGCGCCGACCGCAAGGCGCCGGCGAGGGCCGAATCACTCCGTACACATCGTCGTTCCCGTCGGGCCACACCGCGTCGGACAGCGCTTTTGTCTTCAGCGTGGCTCAGGAGTTGCCCCTGCTGGCGATTCCACTGGCAGCCGCGGCGACCGCGGCCCATTGGTCGTTGATCCGCAGCGAGAAGCATCACGTGAGCGACGTGCTCGCCGGTGGCGCGATCGGGCTGGGCGTGGCGTACATCGTGTGGAAATTGTGGCCCCCAAAGACGTTTCCCCGGGTGGGGTGGCCACAGGCGGTGGCTGGTTAGCCTTGATCATTCACGGGGGTTGCAGGGGTAGCTTGCCGGGCCTCGCGTGTTGATCTTCGGTTGGTTTGTTGATGTTGTTGTCAAGGTGCGGTCAGGGTCGGGGCCCGGTTGTCGCGTCGGGTGGGCGCCGGATTCCAGGGGTCCGGATGGTTTCTCGGGTCGGGGACGGGGACGTGGTTGATCAACATGGGGTTGGTGGGGGTAGGGCGAGGGCGGTGAGCAGGCAGGTAGCTAGTTGCTGTGCCCAGGGCCAGGTCTCGGGGATGCGGATTTTGCGTTTGCGTTGGCCGCGGACGATGCGGGCGGCGGTGTGCAGGATCCGGTAGCGCAGGGTTTTGGGTTCGGCCTTGGCGAGGGGTCCGTCTAGGCAGAGCAGGCGTAGCCAGCACAGCAGATCACAGGCAATGGTGGCAGCCACACACCAGGCCCGGTTGATCTCGATCGAGGTCGAGGGCAGATGGCCCAGGCCGGTGTCCTTGCCGGTGCGAATGCAGTCCTCGACCCGGGCGTGCGGGCGGTGGCGGGCCTCGAGGAACTGAGCGGTCTTGCCGGGAGTGTTGGTGGCCACGAGCTGGTAGCGCCAGCCGTCGATCTCTTCGAACAGCGACAGTTGGGCACCGGGGTGGGGCCTTTCGCGGCGGCAGATGATGCGCATGTCCGTGGGCCAGGTGCCGAGGTGGTCACCGCCTGGTCCTTCGCGGAGCAAGGCGGTGACCTCGACGACACCCGCCTCGCCGGGGTCCCGCGGCTGGCCGTCACCGTCGAGGACCGCACCCCAGGCGAATGCGGGGACGCGGCCGATGGCCGTGCGTTCCCGGGCGGCTAGCTCCCATCCGATGGAGTAGTGCACCGTGCGCCGGGGTGAAGCATCCAGGGTGGTGATGTGGTCGACCAGGCCGTGGGAGGCACCGGCGCCGTCCACGGTGATCAGTAGGTCGCGGCGGTACCGGGCCGGGATCTGGGTGATCGCCTCGTCGAGCACGGTGATGTGATCGGTGGTGGTGTTGGACCCGGCGCTGCCTTTGCGCAGCAGCAACGCCAGCGATTCACCGGTATTGTCACACCAGGCCTCCAACGGATGGTGTCCCCAGGTGCCCTTAAAGGTGCCCGCCGCGAGCTGCTTGTCGGAGTGCGCGATCACCAGTGAGGCGTCCATCCGGATCACGATGGTCTTACCCAGATCCCAGTCCGCCACCCGCGACGGGGGAATCCGGCCGTGTCGTTTCTCGATCAGCGACCACACATGTTCCCGGGTCTTCGCGCGCGCCCGGGCGATCCTGCGCCGCTGCGGCGATCCGATCTCAGACAGCGCACGCCACAGCGTCGGATCCGAGGCCACCGGACCGAACAACTCGGCCTGGTCGCGCAACGTGGCCAAGTCCGACAGCACCCGGCCACCATCAGCGATCAGCACCGCGGTGTCAGCCAGCACCCGGCCCCGGTCATGAACGGGAACGAAACCAGGACGGGCCAACGCCCGGGACAGACAGCTGGTCAGACCCGTCCGGTCGGCAATGAGCCGCAGCGCCGCCGCACCAGCATGATTGATCACGTCGTGACCGGCGATTTCCACGGCCAGATCCTTCGACCATGAGGTAACCTCACACACCTGAAAAGTGCTCCTCAGCTC
>JAICSB010000787.1 GCA_025937115.1 Pseudonocardiaceae bacterium
ATCTGCCGGCGCAACCGGGCGTACTCGGCGAAATCACCCTGATCGCAGACCATCGCCTCGGCGTAGCCAGCCAGGCCCTCGGCGTTGCGGTCGATCCGGCGGGCCATGCCCACCACCGAGCGGTCGGCCTGGAACTGCGCGAAGGACTGCTCGAGCAGCGCCCGCCCAGCGGCCACCCCGACCCGATCGACCAGATTGACGGCCATGTTGTAGCCAGGTCGAAACGAGCTGCGCAGCGGGTAGGTGCGGGTCGACGCCAGCCCAGCCACCTGCGTCGGGTCCACACCAGGTTGCCAGAGCACCACCGCATGGCCCTCGACGTCGATGCCGCGGCGCCCGGCCCGTCCGGTGAGCTGCGTGTACTCGCCGGGCGTGAGATCGACGTGGGCTTCCCCGTTGTACTTGACCAACCGTTCCAGCACGACTGTGCGGGCCGGCATGTTGATCCCCAACGCGAGGGTTTCGGTGGCGAACACCGCTCTGACCAACCCGCGGACGAACAGGTCCTCCACGGTCTCCTTGAACGCGGGCAGCATCCCAGCGTGGTGGGCGGCGACGCCCCGCTCCAGCGCGTCGCGCCATTCCCAGAAACCGAGCACCCCGAGGTCGCCCTCCGGCAGGTCAGTCGTGCGGGTGTCCACCACCCGGCGGATCTGCTCAGACTCCTCAGGGGTGGTCAAGCGCAGCCCGCTGCGGATGCACTGGTTCACCGCTGCTTCGCAGCCCGCCCGGCTGAAGATGAAGGTGATCGCCGGGAGCAGACCGTCACGGTCCAATCGCGCCACCACGTCCACCCGGGCCGGTGGCCGGAATCGGGGTCCGCCGTGCCGCGGCCGATCCCACCCGCTGCGCCGTTCCACCTCCCGCACGCGCCGCACCAGCTGCGGGTCGACGGTGAGCCGGCCGTCGGTGGTGTTGTCAGCGAACAGGTCGAACATCCGCGAGCCGACCATCATGTGCTGCCACAGCGGCACTGGACGGTGCTCGTCGACCACCACCGCGGTGTCGCCCCGTACGTCGACCAGCCACTCGCCGAACTCCTCGGCGTTGCTCACCGTGGCGGACAAGCCGACCAACCGCACGCTGTCCGGCAGGTTGAGGATCACCTCTTCCCACACCGCGCCGCGGAACCGGTCTGCGAGATAGTGGATTTCGTCCATCACGACGTAGGCCAGCCCGTCCAGAGTGGACGACCTGGCGTAGATCATGTTGCGCAGCACCTCGGTGGTCATCACGACCACGGATGCGCCGCCGTTGATCGAGGTGTCCCCGGTGAGCAGGCCGACGCTGTCCGCGCCATGCCGGGCCGCCAGGTCGGTGTACTTCTGGTTGGACAAAGCCTTGATCGGTGTGGTGTAGAAGCATTTGCCCCCTTGCGCCAGGGCCAGATGCACCGCGAATTCACCGACCACGGTCTTGCCCGCGCCGGTGGGCGCGCAGACCAGTACCCCGTGACCTGCCTCGAGCGCTTCGCATGCGTCGCGCTGAAAGGCGTCAAGCTGGAAGGGCAGGGCGCCGGCGAA
>JAICSB010000614.1 GCA_025937115.1 Pseudonocardiaceae bacterium
CGTGCGCAGCTGCGCGACCAGCTCGCTCGCGACCGGTGGCGCCGCGTCGAGCACGGTGATGGTCACGACGCCGCCGCCGACTCGGACCGCGAGCATCGCGCCGTCGGGGTAGCCGGCCAGCCACCCGTCCGGCCCCACCCAGCCACCGTCGCCGACGTCGAGCTCGTCGCCGCTGCCCAGCCGCAGTTTGTCGTGCCGCCAGAACCCAGCGAGGTCCACCCCGATGTCGAGCATTCCGGACATACCTTCGGCGGCCGACAGCCGGTGGGTCAGGACGATCCCGTCCGTCAGCGACTCGACGTGCAGCACCCGGTCACCGGCGAGCATCTCCATCGGACCGTCCGGTCCGATGATGTAGTCGCTGACGGTGTCGAGCAACATCTCCATCACCGGGTCGTCGGCTGGCAAACCGAGCCGATCTGCCACCTGCTGATCGAGCGCGTCAACCTCGATACCTTGCATGCTTCGCACGATCTCGATCATCAGTGCCGTGACGTCTGCCGCCGACGGGACGGGCAGCCGATCCAAGGCGGCCAAGTACGCGTCGAGATCGAACTCCTTGTGCGCCACGACGACGTCCATCAGTGCCGGTGTCAGCGCGAGGACCAGCTGCC
Organism: Pseudonocardiaceae bacterium; assembly: GCA_025937115.1. The sequence goes on from JAICSB010000614.1 coordinate 615, forward strand.
GCATGACGTCAACCCGGTCGCGCCCCTCAGCGAGCAACCGCTGCGCCGTCCGCCACACCTGCGGTGGGTTATCCGACGCGATCTGGTCGGCAAGCGCAGCGCGAAAGCCGACCTGGGCCGGAGCCGTCAGTTCGTCGCCTTCGCCGCCGTGCTCGGCCGTGAGCAGCGTGAGACGGTCGTCGGGATCGTCCGGATCGAACCCATCGGGAACCTCGCCGAACAGAAACGTGATCTTCTCTGGATTCACCCCGCGATGGTAGGACGTCGCGCACGATCAGTCCGCCGGGCCTGCCAAGCCAGCCGGCGATGCCAGCAGGACCAGTGCCGGGAACTCGTCGGTGCCCAGTTCGAGGCTGGTGTGGAGGGGGTTTCGGCGTGGTGGTCCGCCCAGCCACGGTGGTGGGTGGAATTCTGGGATACCGCTGGCCATGTCGATTCGCCAGCGGGAATGAAGGAGTTTGTTGTCAGCTGGTGACCCGAGCCGAGCCGGCCTGGCAGTCGTAGAGAACTTCGCTGCGATCGGCGGGGCCGGCAGCGTTGGACGCGGCACCGCCGTAGGAAGCAGGGTTGACGACCGCGCAGTGCTGCTGCACCCACTGGGTACGCACGGCCGACACCCCGCCTCGGGTGCCTCTGCCCCCCGAACCACGATCACCGGAATCACGGCCACCGGGGCCACGGCCGCTGGTCAGGACGAATCGCAGCTGTCCCTGCTGGACCCACTGGGTGAGCGTGGCCACCGTTGGAACTGGGTCTTGGCCGCTGAACCCACCCATCCCGGTGATTATGGTGTCACTGTGGATCAGGTAGGCCTCGGCGGCCATCGCGCCGCCGTCGACCGCCAGCGTGATCCGAGAACCCGCAGAGTTGGCTTGAGCGTAAGCCAAGATGTTCTTCTGCTCAGCGGTGAGATCTCCGCGCATAGCGCCCCGGAACTGCGCAGGCACACCCCGAGCCCGATCGGCCCGCGCGCCACCGAATCCGAATCCGGAGCCGGGCGGCGGGCCGGCCTGGGCCATCGCGCCACCACTGGCCGCGACCGCGGTGGCGGTGGCGGTGGACCACACGACAGGGGCGGCCAGCAACGTGATGACGGCCAGCACGGCGGCCACCCTGGCCATCCCCCAGCTCGCACCCACCGAGAGTCTGCCCGCGATCAGCAGCACCACCGCGACAATCCCCGCGCCGACCACGGCGTAGCGCAGCCAGCCGTTCCACGAGATGTCCCGGGAGACCAGCACCCAGGCCCAGCCGGCCGTCAAGGTCACGGCCGCCGGCAACAGCAACCAGCGGTATCCACCCGGCCGTCGGTAGTGCCGCCACATCGCGGCCACCCCGGCGGCAGTCACCGCGGCAACGGCCGGGGCCATCTCCGTGGTGTAGTACGAATGGAAGCCGCCCTGGGCGGTGCTGAGCACCAGCCCCACCAGCAGCAACCAGCCACCCCAGAGCGTCCAGCCAGCCCGGCGCGCCGGCTCCGAGGCCTGTCCGGACCGCCACTGCCGGACCCCCGCGATGGCGACCGCGACCAGCACCAGCAGGCACAACGGCAGCAGCCAGCTGATCTGTCCGCCCACCTGCTCGCCGAACAGCCGGGTGAGGCCCGAACCGCCGCCGACGGCGTCACCACCGGGCCCGCTGCCCCCGGGGCGGCCAGGGCCGCCGAAGCCACCGGGCATACCGGCGCCGCCGACCAGTTCGCGGCCGGCTTGGCGGCCTAGGATACGCCCGAGGCCGTTGTAGCCGATCACCAGGTTGAGCACTGAGCCGTCGGTGCTGCCACCGATGTA